>CBINKF010000009.1:0-15265 GCA_966251115.1 uncultured Cellvibrio sp. | reverse complement strand
TTGACTCAACCACAGAAACCCGAGGGCAGGATGGAAAACAACGAGTGGCTGGCAGGCCAATTTGAAACAACGCGCAGCCATTTGCAGGCGCTTGCGTATCGGATGCTGGGCTCGCGCAGCGAGGCGGAGGATGCGGTGCAGGAGGCCTGGATGCGGCTTAATCGGTCGGTTGCTGCTGTTATCGAAAATCTGGGGGGTTGGCTCACGACTGTAGTCTCCAGAGTGTTCCTGGATATGTTGCGTGTGCGCAAAGCGGGCAGGGAGGATTCGCTGGAGGCGATTCCGGTTGATATGCCCGAACCTGACGCGGGCGAGCTGGATAAAGATTTGCTGATGGCTGAAGCCCTGGGACCAGCGTTATTGCTGGTGTTGGACAGGCTCGCACCGGCGGAGCGAATCGCGTTTGTGTTGCACGATTTGTTTGACCTGAGCTTTGCCGATATTGCTTCGATTATAGAGCGAAGCGAAATGGCAACGCGCCAACTCGCCAGCCGCGCGCGTCGGCGCGTGCGCGGTGAATCTATCTCGACCAAGGATGCGGAGCGCCAGCAGGAGGTAGTGGCGGCATTTATGTTGGCCTCGCGTCAGGGGGATTTTGATGCGCTTATTCGCCTGTTGCATCCCGATGTGGTACTGCGTGCGGACGAGACGGCGATTAAGGTTTCGCAAGCCAATAAAGCCAGAGGCGCGCCGCAATTTGCTGCGCAAATTCTGGGGGCCACTGATGTGGCAAATACCTTAAAAGGCAGTGCGCAGGGCGCGCAGTTGGCGCTGGTGGATGGGCTTGCCGGTGCCACTTGGGGGGTTAAGGGCAACCCGGTGGTGGCATTCTGCTTTGCGGTGCACGACGGAAGAATTACCCGCATCGACATAGTGATGGACAAGCAAACCCTGGGCGATCTCGACATTCAACTTATCGACAATTCCACTGGAGCTAACGCATGAATATTTTGTTATGGATTTTGCAAATCGTTTTGGCCTTGCACACAGCAATCGGCGCGGTCTGGAAGTTTTCACACACGGCCGAGCAGACTATGCCGTCATTAAAAGCTATTGCCAGCGGCCCATGGATGGCTTTGGCGGTTGCAGAATTACTCTGCGCCTTGTGTTTGGTTTTGGCGGGCTTTTTTAAGCCAACTGCGGTGTTGGTCCCCTCGGCGGCGATTTTTGTGGCGCTGGTGATGTTGATGTTCTGCGCTGTTCATTTAGCCTCCGGCGCCACCCAGTTTGGGCCATTGGTTTATTGGTTAATGGTGGCGGCGCTCTGCAGCTTTGTGGCCTATGGTCGTTTGGTGTTGCGACCTTTCAGTTAGCCTGTAATGTTTGTCATTTAGTAAAAGGGCGGGTTTTCCCGCCCTTGTCTTGCTCTTGTCTTTTGCAGCCTGCAATCTGCCTGGCGTCTGAACAGGCTTATTGATCTGGTCTTGCCAAATTCCTGCTTTCGGTGATTTCCCTGGGAATTAACAATATTCAACCAAATGGTTGACAATAGGATTTTGTGGCTCTAACATTCAACCATATGGTTAACTATCAATCTTCTGAACTGGATCTGCTGTTTTACGCGCTCTCCGACCCCACCCGGCGGGGGATAGTGAATATGTTAAACAGCAAGGCGTACACGATCGGCGATTTAGCCGAGCCGTTTGACATGTCGTTGGCGGCTATTTCCAAGCACATCAAAATTTTGGAAAAGGCCAAGCTCCTGATTCGCAAAAAATCGGGGCGCATACACGAGTGTTCGATCAACCCGGAGGCGTTTAAAACCGTGGAAGAGTACATTCACTTTTATACGCAGTTCTGGAATCAGCAATTGGATTCTTTTGTGGCGGAGCTGGAAAAAGAATCACAACCCAAGTCGAAAGCGAGGAAGGATTAACATGTCACATCAATTAATGCTTGAAAGGACCATTGGCAGACCTGTAGGTGATGTATTTAACGCCTTGGCCCAAGGTAAACTCTTTATGAACTGCGGCGCGGCCTCGGATACCATCAGGGTTGATTTTCGTGTAGGCGGTGATTACTTCATCCAGTTTAAAAACAAAACCCTGAAAAATTTTGGTACTTTTCTGGAAATACTGCCCAACAAAAAAATTGTATTCAGCTGGTGCCAGGAGTTTGGCCCCGAGCAAAAGCCGGACACCCAGGTCACCATCGAATTATTCCCCGAAGGCGAAAAAACCCGCCTGGTTTTAGTACACGCCGGCTTTAACACTTCTGCCCTGTGCGAAGCCCATAGCGGTGGCTGGACGGCGGGGCTTACCGATATGGCGGCGGAGTTGGAAGAGGGCAGCCTGCGCTTTTTGCGCACCTTTGAAACCCCGGTGGAAAAACTCTTTTCCACCTGCCAAAATCCGGCGAGTTTTTTTGCGTTTATGGGTGAGCTGGCCCAGGGCAGTGTGGATTTTCGTGTGGGTGGTAAATATCAATTACCCACCGCAAAGGGGGAAATTAAAGGTGAGTTTTTGGAGATTGTCCCCAACCAAAAAATCACTTTCTCCTGGCAGGTGGGTTGCTCTGGCCCACTGGAAAACAGTAATGTCACACTTAACTTTATTGCGGCTGATGCCTCTACGTCCAAGCTCGAGTTGATCCATAAAGGGTTGATGTTGGAGGAGGATCAAAAAGCTCATCGCAGTGGCTGGGAAGCAGTAACCAACAACATGCGTCAACTAATTCAGGCAGCCTAGGCTGCCTGATACTATCCATTTAATCCATTCAACCCATTCAATTCATTTACGGTGTTTACTAAGGAGGTTCAGATGCAATTTCATGGCAGCTGTCATTGCGGGAATATTCAATTTGATGTGGAAGGTGAGTTAACCCAGGCCCTGGCTTGTAATTGTTCCATTTGCCAGCGCAAGGGTACGCTTTTGTGGTTTGTGCCAGCGGATAAGGTCAAGCTGCATACACCGCGCGAAAAAATGACCAGCTACACGTTTAATAAACATATTATCCAGCATCGCTTTTGCCCGGTGTGTGGTGTGCAGGCTTTTGGTGAAGCCAATAATCCCCAGGGCGAGCCAATATTTGCGATTAATATTCGCTGCCTTGAGGGTATTGATCCGCTCGCCGTGCCGGTTAATTTGTACGATGGCAAGTCGGTTTAGCCCATTCCTTGATTAGGGTTGCCAGGCCCGAGTATTCATTAATGTAGATAGGCAGAGATTATGGCGCGCATGCTAGTTATATACCGAACCCCCGCCAACCCGGAGGCATTTGATCAGCATTATTTTAATGTACACATCCCTTTGGCAAAGCAATTGCCCGGGCTTATCAAATATGAAGTCAGTAAGGGGCCGATTGTGGCGCTAGCCGGTGCAGATAATCCATATCTTGTGGGGACACTGCATTTTGAATCTATGGATGCACTTAAGGCGGCCTTTGCCAGCGAGTGTGGACGCGCTTGCGCGGCAGATCGCCTGATTTTTGCGCCTGACGACAAGGATGTGCAAATGTTTTTGTTTGAGGATCAGCTGGTTTAGCCTGCTGGCCAGGGTTTTTTACGGGTTAGTGCAGTAGCCATACCAAGGCAAATAAAATCCAGGACGCTCCCAGCAAAACCCAGGGCAAATAGCCTTGCGTTTGTGCCTGATCAGTTTTATTCGCACTTGCATCTGGCTGCTGTTGAACCAGCTGATTAGCCAGCTGTTTGACCTTTTTAGTGCGCTTATCCAAATCCCGCGCTTTTTCACTCTGCTGACGCAAAAACATTTCCATGCCGCGCTGTATGCCGTTGGCGATGGTTTTGGTCTCCGCCGCTGTCTGCCCTTCGATTTGAACACTTCGAGCAATTTTTAGCGCTTCGGCGCGCAGGTCGCGCGCATCTTTTTTCTGTTTGGTTTTGGGTTGCGTCATAAATCGAATCTGTCGTTAATTATTGTTTAAGGGTTGCCAGGCTGACACCACCAATGACCAGTGCAGCACCTAAAAGTTTGTTGAAATACTACCTGCGTTGTCACTATTACATTAAAAACAGCCTCACAAAAGGCCATAGGCCGTTGAACACCCGAAGGGTGGCCCCGTTAGGGGCGAGCGGAGCGAGTAAAGTGCTCATTTATTTGTATAAACCCGAGCGTCGGTCTCTTTGTTTCTCAGCTGCTATTGCCCTGCGTTTGCTGCCTCGCCTACATTTCTCAGCGGTTCCCTGGATTTAGCAGATGTTCCCTGGATCAATTCAGGGGGGCAACACTGCCATAGTTAGGCGCCGTGGGTAAAGCCTTGGGTATTTGCTTTGCGAATTTAAAATGCCGATTTACCTGCTGGGTTTCCCTTATGGGTAAAAAATCGCCTAAAATCCCCGCTCATTCACAGCGACAAGGGCCAGATTAATGAGCGGTTTGCTATTCGTTTTACTCGGGCTGTTTTGCTCAACCTTGCTTTGGGCCAGTGAGCCCGTCAAATTGCAAACTTCGTTTGATCCCGAACTGGTGCAATGGGTTACCCAGCCAGGCGACGCGCAGGTATCAGGTACGGCCCTTATAAAATTGCCGGATGGCAGTAAAAAAAGCTGCGCCGGTTTTAATGTGGAATTGCTGCCGGTAGCGCCTTATTCGAACGAGCGCATTCGCCTAACCTATGGCAACAACCAGCAGGGCCAAATACTGCTAGAACAAAACCCGCCTAAATTTACGCCAGATGTACCTGAGTATCATCAGCTGCTGCTTAAATCCCAATGTGATGCGCAGGGGGTATTTGAATTTAAGCAGGTCCCCCAGGGCGAATACTATGTGATGGTGTTCATTATTTGGGATCAGGATCTGGCGGCAGTTGATCAGGCGCCTGGGGCTGTAATTAAAAAAGGTGGCGCGGTAATGAAGCGTATTCGTGTAAAGCAAGGCGCGCAGCTTAATGTTGCCATAGGTGGTTAAGCGCGAAACGGGTAACAATAGGGCGCTTAAATTTTCTCTGATTCGCTCAAAAACGAAACAATAGCGTGACATAAAACGGAGCCTATTTTTTGGCTCCGTTTTATTTGGGTTAGAGGTATTGATTGCGCTGGGCGGGATCATCGCTCAGGTACTCCACAAACTCCACTTCTATTCCGTCCGGGTCAATAAAGTAGACATTGCGTCTGCCGCTGTCGTGGTTACCAGAATTGGCGATTGGATAACCCGCCTGAGTTAAGCGCTCGCTAATTGCCTGGATATTACTGCTGACAAAGGCGAAGTGTGCCAGGCCGGGCTGGTGGCCTGTTAAATCGCGGCTTTCACCTTCGCCGTCATCATTAAAGGTCAGATATTGGTAGTCGTCACCGAAGTGCAGCCATTGCCGCGGTTTACCATACCAGTCGCCCTGGCCACGACCGCGAATGCGCCAGTGGGGGAAGGCGGCTTGATAAAAGTGCAGGCTGGCATCCAGATTTTTTACCACCAGGTTGAGATGTTCGAGCTGGATCATTGGTGATTCTCCTGTTGTGGACTCGCTGGCTTAATCATTGGTTTATGTAAAGCATTTTGTTTATTAATTTAATGTAAAGTAAATGCTTTATTTAATCTTGTAAAGTAAAAAATAAACTATTTGGTTTACTTAATCCCTGGGCGCGGCATAATGCCTGTATTCGCGGTTGGAGAATGAGCCGGCTTATGTTTTTAAGTATTTGAATTGCCTATGAAAACTACCGATAAGATTCTGGAATTGATAAAAACCCGGGGGCCGGCCACGGCGCCAGGTTTGGCACAAACCCTGGGGTTGACCTCTATGGGCGCACGTCAGCACCTGCAAAGCCTGACGGCCGAGGGCCTGCTGGATTTTGAGGACCGACCCGAAGGTCGCGGCCGACCGGCGCGCTACTGGTTTTTGACGGAGCAGGCGCAAAGCCGTTTTGGTGACAGGCACGATGAGCTGGTGGTGCGCCTGATTGATTCGGTGCGCGATGTGTTTGGCGAGACCGGCATAGAGCAGCTGATTAGCCACCGCGAGCAGGCCAGCGAGTTGCAGTACGCCAGGGCCATGAGCGAGGCGACTAACCTGGGTGAGCGCCTGGCTGTATTAACCGATGAGCGCAGTCGCGAAGGTTATATGGCAGCGCTGGAGCAGGATGGCGATGACTTTTTATTATTGGAAAATCACTGCCCCATATGTGCTGCGGCGCAAAGTTGCCAAAATTTTTGTCGCTCGGAGTTGGCACTGTTTCAGCGCCTGTTAGGTGACAAGGTGGAGGTGACGCGCGAGGAGCATATCCTTGCCGGCGCGCGTCGCTGTGCTTATCGCATTCACCCTAAATAAGCTAAAAAATTTTCCTCTTTGCGCGCGTTTTTAGCGCGCCTCCAGTTTGCTCATGTGTATGTATTGCTATGAAAAATTCTATGGTTAGCCTTGGCCTTATCAATCCCAAAAGCCCAACGAATGTTGGTGCCGTTATGCGCGCCGCGGGTTGTTTTGGTGTTGCAGAGGTGCTTTACACCGGGGAGCGCTACCAGCGCGCTATGCGTTTTCACACAGATACCAAAAACCACACACTGAATATTCCGCTGCGCGGTGTGGATGATTTGCTCGATCATATTCCCGCCGGTGCCAGCCTGGTGTGTGTCGAGTTGGTGGAAGGCGCGCAGTCGCTGCCGGATTTTGTTCACCCCGAGCGGGCTTTTTATGTATTTGGCCCGGAGGATGGCTCGCTAACCCAGGCGCTGATTGATCGCGCTGATGCCGTTGTCTATATCCCCACTCAGGGCTGCTTGAATTTGGCAGCGACCGTCAATGTGGTGCTTTACGATCGCCTGGCCAAATCGGTGGATTGCCCCTCGGGCGATCAATTAATTCGCCGCAGCCGCGATAAAAATAATCGCACCCGCGTCAACGGGCCTTAGGCCCGCTGACGGCAGCAACAAGCCCCGTCCGGTTTTACCAGCCCAGGTCTTGATGTAACGCGGTGGCCAGTTGCTTGGCCAGGCGCGCGTGGGTGCGCAGGTTGGGGTGATAGTCGCAACCATAACCTTCACTGGCTTCGATTTTCCCTAAATCCAATACGCGAATCTGGTCACCGGCCAGCGACTCCAGCACCTGCTTTTCAGAGGCGCGTGTATCGCCACCGAGCATGGGGCTGACAATGAGATAAATGGGTTTGCCCGGATAATCCTGTTGCACCTTGGCAATCAGCTGTGCCATAGCGGCATGGTAGGGTTCACCGGGAGCGCCATTCCAATAATCATTGGTGCCTATGTTGATCAGGGTTGCATCGGGCGTGTAGTGACTGGAGTCCCATTGGCTGCTGGCATCATCGGCCAGGGTGCGTTGATAGCGCACCAAAATACTGGGATTAATGGGTGTTGTTTCACCGTATGTACGCCAGGCACCTATGCCGGACCAGGCGATGCTGTGTAGATCGGCGTTAAGGCTTTTAGCGGCCAGGGCGGCGTAGCTGAGTTGTTGATTGCTGGTTTCCATCGAATAGTGGCAATTGGGGTTGTCGCCCTCATTGCCGTAGCCGGCGGTGATGGAATCGCCAATAACCAGTAATTTATGGGGGTTGGCGGCAGGTGGTGGGAGCAATTTGCCATCGGTGATGGGGCTGCCAATCAGTGTGGTAACTGTGTTGAAAGACTCAGTGAGGCGCGTCAGTCGCAGCTGGTGTTGCGTTGCTGTCAAGCCTTGTGCAAGTACATAGTCACGGGTTCCCGGCTCCAGCCATAAATCCTGTTGTTTGCCGTCGACATCCACCTGAAAGCGGATCCGGTTGTTGCTGCTCAGACGCAGCTTGGCACCAGTTCCGATAAAGTTAAACGCTATTTGTGAGCCCGGCCAGGTAAAACTCACCTGATTGGCAATATGGCTATCGAAGCGGCCGGTAAGCAACAGGTGCTGCGGCTGAGCTTCGGTGTGTTTGCGAGGTAATGGTTTTTCCCCCGCTGTGGTGCAGCTGCATAAAAACAGCAAGCCAGCGCACAGCAGCGCGTAAGCGGGTATGAATGGGTAGCCAGGTGTGGCTTTTTTGCTGAGTAGTTTCATGTTGTTCTCGTTGTCAGTCTGTCGCTATCTAATTGGAATTGACGATTTCCGGTGTCAGGTCCGGAAGTCGCGTCCTAAAGTAATGCTTCCAGGTGTTAGCAGCAAGGGCTTTACCGGTGTTGGTGTAAGCGGGAAGGCACAAAGCGCATTGCACCAGTAAAACCTCGTCTATTCTTGAGAGGACACAACTGATGGGGAAGCGCAGTGAATCTTGCCAAAAAATTACTAGGCGTTTGTATAGTGTCCAGTCTGGCCGGCGCTCCCGCAACTCAGGCCGCGATTGAATGGCAAACCTTTAGCTTAAGTTACCTTAAGGGGGACCACTATCGCGTCGGTGATCCCCAGCGCCAGGTGACTACCTTTGAGCACGCGGCGGGTACCAGTTGGGGCGATAGCTTTTTGTTTTGGGACCATTTGTATTCGGAGAATGGGGATAACGCCGATTATGGCGAGTGGTCACCGCGTTTTAGCTTTTGCAAAATCTGGACGCGCTGTGTCGACCCCAATGGCGCGAACGCCGTGTTACATGACCTGTTGATTTCCACTACGGTAGAAAAAGGCGAGGGCTTTACCAATTTTTTATATGGCCTGGGGGTGGATTTAAAATTGCCCGGGTTTAAATATTTTACCCTGAATGCCTACCGGCGCATGGCGGAATTTAAAGAGGATAATTGGCAGGCAACTATCACTTGGGGGCTGCCGTTTACGCTGGGCAATCAAGCGTTTTTATACGATGGTTTTCTCGATAGCTACACCGGCACCCGCGACGAGCATGCGAGCACCAATTGGACCATGCAGCTTAAATGGAACCTGGGGCAAAACCTGAGCCTGAAAAATCCGCTTTACCTGGGTGTGGAGTACGCCTATTGGCTCAACAAGTTTGGTATTAAAGACAGCCCAGATTTTCGCACCAAAGAAACCTGTGCCAGTCTCTTGCTTAAATGGCATTTTTGAACAGGGGCCGACGGTGAGAAAACACACAGAAGGAGTTGGCACACAAAAGGATTTAGCACACAAAAGGTGTTAGCACAGAGAAGGGGAGAGCTAACAAGGGCTTGATCCCGGAACCCTAAATAGTTTGCGCCAGATCCCGGATGGTTTTAACCATGAGCTCAACGGGCTGGGCCCCCTGCAGCAGATGTTTGTTATCAAAAACCAGGCCGGGGACAGCTTGAATTCCCAACCCTTGCCACTGCGCCTCCAGCGCTCGTACCTCGCGACTGAATTCGTCGGATGCCAAGAGCGCGCTGGCGCGGGTTTTATCCAGTCCGATTGAGGCCACCAGGTCAGCGAGGACCTGAGTGTCGCTAATGTTGCGGCCCTGGCCCTGGTAGGCCTGCATCAGTGCCCGCTTTAACAACCCTTGGCTGGCTAGAGACAGCTCCTGGCCGGCCCAGTAAATTAAACGGTGGGCGTTAAAGCTGTTCCAAATGTATTCGCGGTTACCAAAATTAAAACCCACCTCGGCACCTCGCGCGCGCAGGGTATTGTGCACCTCATCAATTTGAGCCTGGCTCATCGCATATTTTTGCTGGAGGTATTCCACGAGCTTTACGCCATCGGCACCCAGCTGCGGATTCAGTTCAAAGGGTTGGAAATGCAGGCTGAGGGGAATGGTTCCATCGAGTTGGTGTAGCGCCGCATCCAGGTTGGCCAGCGCCAGGGCGCACCAGGGGCAGTTGATATCGGAGATAAAATCAATTCTCAGCATAAAGATGTCTCGTGATTAACAGGTTCCAGCTTAACAGCTTGTTGAAAAACTAGGCGCATTGTCACTACTCGATTAAACGCAGTATCGCAAAATACCTTAGGTTATAAAATCTCTTGGATCGTTGAACACCTGAGGCTGACCACTTTAGGTGCGAGCAGAGCGAGTAAGCCAATACTGCAGTGGTAGTTTACACAGCCCATCGACCTAAAGGGCGATCCCTTGCATGGACGGGATGGTTTATTTATATGAACTTGATAATAGCCCTTGCACTCACGACATAGACAAGGCTTGTCAAAAAGCTGTTAGGCTGGTTGCTGATAAATAACGCGCAAAATATTAGTGTGTTGGTGGTGGGCGGGCGGTGTGTACGCAATTGCGCTTTTCTTTGGCGCGGTATAAAGCCGCGTCGGCAGCGTTAACTAAATCCTCCAGGGGTTGGCTCGGCAAGTGTTCAGCAACTCCAAAAGAGGCAGTTACTTTACCGACCTGGCCGAAAGTTTTCAGCTCCAGCTTTTGGCGCAATAGCTCTGCCAGTCGCTCTGCATCGGGCAGGCGCGTATTGGGACAGAGAATTAAAAATTCTTCACCCCCCCAGCGGGCAACTGTGTCTACCTGACGTATTCCCTGAGATAAAAGCTGCGCTACACCTTCCAGAACTTTATCGCCTGCCGAGTGACCATAGCTATCGTTGAGGTTTTTGAAGTGATCTATGTCGATCAGAATAACCGAGAAACTCTGCCGGTAGCGAATCGCACGATTAATTTCACTATGTAGCAGCTGGGTTAAATAGCGGCGATTAAAGATCCCGGTAAGATGATCGGTGGTGGCCTGTTGCTCCAGTTTTTTATTGAGCTTGTTTAGCTTGTTCTCAATTTTTTTACGCTCGGTGATATCGTTAATAATAAACACAACGCCATCGTCCAGATTGCTGGGGTTGAGCGCTTTGGCGCTGACCATTCCCCAAAGTGTTTGGCCGTCTTTGCGAATATAGGTGTATTCTGCATTGTAGGTTTTCCCTTTAACGAGAATGGGAACCGCCTCGTCGGCGATGCGCTGATAGTCCTGCTCGCGAGAGTAGATAAATTGAGTGTCCCGACCAATAACCTCTTCGGCACTGTAGCCGAACATGGATTCGGCATAGCTGTTTATCCATTGGATTACGCGATTTTTGGTTAACACAATGCTCACCAGGCTGTTATCCAAAATGCTGTCGCGCAATTGCAGCAGGCTTTTCATCTCCTGGTTGGCCGTGGCCAATTCTGCAGTGCGCGCTTTGACTTTGAGCTCGAGGTGACTATTGATCAATAATAATTTCTTTTCAAAATTGCGGCGATTGCGATATTGCATCAATAGCACCAGCAGGGCGATGATCAATAACGCCAGGAACACGGCTGAGGCAATGATATAGTTGCGGTAGCGTAGATAGGCTGGATCGGGTGCGTTAATCAATTCGCTTCCAGCTGGCAGGTCCGCCGGCGCTAAACCAAAGCGCTCCAGCTCCCGATAGTCAAATCTATATTCAGTAGGTGGATCCATTATGACGGGAATATTTTTAGGGTTGTCGCCCCGAAGAATTTTCAAGCCCATTTGGGCCGCTATTTTAGCCTGTACTTTTTGCGACAGCAGTTTGCCACCGATAATGCCCTGGCCCAGGCCATGGGGCCAAAGATGAAAAATGGGTACCTGTGCAGCCTGGTGGATTTCCATTAGTGAATGTTCAAAATCCAGATTGGTGCCGGATTTGTCGTGATACATGGAGCTAATAAGCAATACTGAAGGGAGTGTGATTTTTTGCACGCGCTGACGAAGTTCATCAAAGCTGAGGTCGGCAAGTGAGAGCAGCTGATAGTTGGTAAAATTATCTTGTTGAAACTCCCTGATAAAGCGCTCGCTATCCATTCGCGCACTAATATTATTGTCAGTGATAATGTAAATCTCACCGTCTGGGAAAAGCTTGTTGATGAGCTTGACCGTATCGCGATAGGCGACGCGTTCTGCAATACCGGTAATAAACGGCAGCTTATTAAGGCTTTGCGCAAAGGCGAGATCATTTACGCCAAAAAATACCACAGGAGCCTTGGCAAATAGCTGCTGGTGATGGTCCACCACAAAATGTGTGGCCGCATCATCGGCACTAATGATTAAATCATAAGCGGGCAGTTGCTCCAGTTTGCGTTCAAGATTGGCAAAAAATAAATTTTCCGCTTGCTGGTTATCAAAGCGCTTGGCGTCCATGAACTCTATGTCCAGTTTTACCGCTGGGCTTTTTAGCTCCGATTCCAGGCCCTCGACCTGGTCAAAAAAAGTGGGAAAACCTGGGTGATAGGAGGCGATAAACAGGACGCGCGATGGCGGCCCCGCAGTCGCCTGTGCCAGCGACAAGGAAGACAGGAGTGCGAGTAAGAGCCCACAAGTGAACACCAGCCACTTGTCCTTCACGGAAATTACCTCTGCGACCTGGGTTTCAATGTGTCCTTTAGTGAGTTTTTCCTTTTTTGAACATATGCCTGATGGGAGATTTATCTGCCATCTTAATACTAGGCTTAGCAGCTGGGCGATGGGGGGCAAGACTATTTTCTATAACAAATAAACATATCCACTGAGTTTGAAATTTTTTATTTAAGAAACGTCTGAAAAATGTAGTTTAGGTAGTCTGCACCAGATAAAAGCCATTGAAACACGCTGGGACCACCCTTCGGGTGTTCAACGGCCTTTGGCTTTTTTGTGAGCCTGTTTTTGCCAGGGCGAAGGAAGATAGTGCAAGTAATTTTTCAGAGGGTCGTTAATCATTCACAACTGAAGCAGTTTATAAAATTGAAGGTAAACGGCTCGCCTAAAAATGTACCCGATAAAATACCTGCAGGCTGCTTTCACTGATTGCTGGATCGACATAGTCTGCCACCGCGTCGCTCAGATATTCGCGCCCGTCGCGGCGGCTGCGAATTCGCAGGTACTCCACCCCGGTTTGCTGTTGCCGGGTAAATTGATAGAGCCAGGTAAGGGCCAGGGCATTGCCCGATTCACTGTTGTTATCGCCGGGCATATCATCGCGGTCGATAGTTTCAAACATGTCGTAGCGCGCGCTTAAACGGTGTTTGCCCAGGGCTTTACTGAGCAACAGATACCAGGAGTTAAAATCCACGTCGACACCGTAACCATAAACGCCAAATTTAGTGTAACCCTCCATGTACTGGCTTAGCAGTGTGGTTTGCCGCGGCAAATCCAGCCGCAGTGCCAGCTGGTCAAACTCTGTCTCCCAGGCCCACTGCTGATCCTTAAGTACCAAGGGGTCACCGCGGTTGTTATAGTGCAGGGCGCGCAGCTGCAGGCGGCCGTTGTAACCGTAACTGGCGCCGCTGTAAAAGCCGTAGTGATGGTCCAGTTCGTAAAAAGGCTTTTCAAAATCGCCCTGCTTTTTAAATAAGCCGGTGCTTCCGTAGATGCAGGGCATGTCGGGAAAAGGCAGGGTTTCACTCAGCCCGGTAATGCGGTCGCCTACTGACCAGCCGCGCCAGGAGAGCAAGCCCCCCGCAGGGTCATTGGCGGTAAAGATTGAGTAGAGCAATTCAAAATCATGTGGCGATTGATGCATTTGCCCGGGGCGACTGAATGATATTTCGCCGCCGAGTGTACGCAGCTCTTCACCCACCCAGGTATTGATGGCGGAGGTGGAAACCATCCAGGGGTTGGTCCAGCCGGTGCCATTATTTTCCAGCGATAGCGGTGGAAAAAACGCCCCCACTTTGGTTTTGATTCTGTAGCCCTGGATGGGCAGGGGTTTCCATTGCACATAGGCTTCGGTGATATCGGCAAAACCCTGGCGGTCGTCGTACCCGTTAACCACAAGCTTGCCGCTGAGGGTGTCAGTGATATTGCCGCGCGCTTCAACTATGGCCTGGCCCAGCTTGATATTGCCCTGGCTGTTATCAAAGCGCTGTTTGCCCAGGCCTTCATCCACCCAGCTGCGGGCATCGTCTGCGCTGAGGACGCGCAAATCCAATTGACCACTGATGCTGGCGTGCACTTGCGAGACGAGCCCGACACAAAACAACGCCGTTAAAAAAAGCTGTAGTCGACAGATATTATTTAACACTGTGAATCCCTCCTGAGTGCGCGCCGTCCAAGTGCGTGTCAGCGAGTTTGGCCAAGCGGTATTCGCAATCGTTCAGCCAGCGCTCCAGGGCGGGGGCGGCTATGGGTTTGGAGAGGTAATAACCCTGGGCAACATCGCAACCCATATCGCGCAGCAGGTTGAGCGTGGCAATATTTTCCACACCTTCGGCGACGACTTTTAAGTGCATATTGTGGGCGAGTTCAATGGTGCTGCGCACTATGATGGCGTCGTCGTTGCTGTTGGCCACATCCAGCACAAAACTTTTATCAATTTTTAGCTCTTGTACCGGCAGGCGTTTTAATTGGGCCATGCTTGAGTAACCTGTTCCGAAATCGTCAATGGACAGGCCCAGCCCCATGGCATTTAGCTCGCTGAGAATGCTGATGGCTTTATCCGGATCATCCATGACTGCACTTTCGGTAACCTCCAAAATAACGGAGCTTGGTGGAACCTGTTGTTCGTGCAGCTGGGATTGCACGTATTGGCTAAATTGTGGATCGAGTAAATCCACTGCTGAAATATTAATGCACACCACCAAATCCAGCTTTAACGAATTGCGCCACAGGCGGCATTGCGCCAGCGCGGTTTTGATAACCCAGCGGGTGAGCAGACGAATGTTGCCAGTTTGTTCGGCGAGTGGAATAAAGTCATCCGGATTAATAAAACCGTGGATGGGGTGAATCCAGCGCACCAGACATTCCACCGCGACAATGGTGTTGTGTTTAATATTGAGTTTGGGTTGGTAGTAAAGCGCCAGCTCGTTAAACTCTATGGCGGGGCGCAGTTCGCTCATAAGCGATAAGCGCAATACGCTGTGGTGATCCTGGCTGGAATTGTAAATCGAATAGGGTAATTTTTTGCGCTTGCCGATATACATGGCCACTTCGGCGCGCTGCATCAGGGTGCCGGCGTTCTCCGCGTGTTCCGGGTAGATAGCAACGCCCAGGGTGGCGTTAACACTGAGGGAAATATTTTCCACATCAAAGGGCTGGTTAAAAATGTTGCGATAGTGAAGTACCCATTGAATAACATCGTGCACGCTATTAAACCCGGCGATAACCACACCGAATTCATCGCCGCCCAGGCGCGCTACATGGTCTACCGCATGGCATTCCCTGGTGAGGCGCTCGGCAATTTTTTTAAGTAAATAATCACCGGATAAATGTCCCAGGGTGACGTTGATATCACTGAAGTTATCCAAATCCATGACGAATACTGCCACCCGGCCCAGGTCGACTTTGGCTTTTTCCACCGCTTGTTGTACACGCCTTTGGAAATCGTTGCGGTTGGGAAGGTTGGTGAGTGCGTCGTGGTACGCCAGGTGCAGAATAGAACTTTCACGCTCGGCAATTTCGCGCTGCATATGGCCAAACTCCTGCACCAGTAAACCTATCTCGCCTTTGGAGTCCTGGGGCGGTGGTGCCTGGTAATCGCCCGCAGCAAAGTGTTTAACGTATTCGGTGATGCGTCTGAGCGGGCTGGTACTGGTGCGCGCA
>CBINKF010000008.1:0-15579 GCA_966251115.1 uncultured Cellvibrio sp. | reverse complement strand
CATTGGGCACGGCAAAGCTGTGGTCTACCGGGTACTTAAGGGTCTCGGGTAAATAGCTGGCGATTTCCTGAATATTGCCATCCGGCTGCTGGCGCCAGAGCCGGTAGGCCATTTTGCGCTCATTGAGTTTGTCCAGGTTGGCGGTAGCCAGCAGGCGATCCATGCGGATGGTGACATTGGTAAAACCCCAAAATTGTTTGGGCTGATCCCCGTTTTCCACCGGCTCCAAAAACACCGGCAGGCGCCCCACTATGGCCAGGCCACCCTGGATCAGGCTGAGTGGCCCGGCCAGAGTGAGCTTGCCCGACTCCAGCGCCAGGCGCGCCTCGGGGCTTTGCAACTGGTCGCCCAGCTGGTTAAAGCCCAGGGATACCTCATTGCCCGCGAGCGGATAAACCTGGCGGATGACCCCGTCCGGTGACAGAGAGAGGTGGGAGACGCTGGTATAAAATGGCAGCACCTCGCGCGCAAAGCGCTCGAAGTCGCTGGTGGAACCCTTTTGCGCGCGGATCATACTGGCCAGGGCATAGTTCAACCCCAGGGCCTGGTCGATGGTGTCGCGGATCAGGAAGCTGTGGTTTTGCGCCAGGTTTTCCACATCGGCGCGATAGGCGCGCACCTGTGATTGCTCCATGCGCCAGAGCAGCAGGGCCGAAATCAACAGCGAGAGAAAAAACACCAAAAGCGCCACCCAGGGGGGGCGTTTAAGCGGATTGAGCTGGTCGAGATTCAAACCTTAGCCTCCTCAAACCTTAGCCTCAAGAGTCGGGCTCGAGCAGCCGCTGCTAACAAAGGGTAACTGTTGCTTCATAGTACTAGAGCTTAGCCCAAGCTGAGCCGGGTCAGCCAAGGTATTTATCGAACGGCAGCACCTGCACGGTTTCGCCCTGGTGTACGGTACCGCGCTCGCGCTCCAGCACTATGTAGGCATTGGCTTTGGCCAGGGAGCTGAGTTGGCCCGAACCCTGGGCGCCGGTGGAATAGGCCAGGTAGCGGCCCTGTTCCAGGCGCAGTATGCCGCGCTGAAAATCGAGCCGTCCCGGTTGCTTTTTAAATGTGACTGCCGCCTGGGCGCTGAGCATTGCCGGTAGTTGCCCGGCAATTTCCTGGCCTTGTTCCCGGTCTTGTTCCTGGCCTGGGTCAAGCTCGCCGGCCAGGCGGCGCAGCCCGGGCAGCGCCAATTGGTGATAGGTGACTAGCGCCGATACCGGGTTGCCCGGCAGACCAAAAAACCAGACGGGCCCGCCCGCGGGTGACTGCAATTGGCCAAATGCAAAGGGCTTGCCCGGCTTTATCGCCAACTGCCAAAAATTAACCTGGCCCAAGTCGGCGAGCAGTTGGCGGGTAAAATCTGCATCGCCCACCGAGACGCCGCCGCTGCACACTATGGCATCGGCGGCGCCCGCGGCGCGCTGAAACAGCCGGCCCAGGGCGGCAGGTGAATCGCCCACCTGGCCCAGGTCCAGCACCTCGACCTCCAGACGTTTAAGCAGGGCTTTAAGGGCTACGCGATTGCTGTCATAGATTTGCCCGGCCCCTAGCGGCAGGCCGGGTGCCACCAGTTCATCGCCCGTGGATAGGAGCGCCACGCGCGGACGCTTTATCACTTTCAGGTGCGAAATCCCCAGGGATGCGGCCAGACCCAGGTCCAGGGCGCTGAGCCGCTGGCCGCGCCTTAACACCCGTTCGCCCAGGGGCAGATCCTCTCCCGCCCGGCGAATGTTTTCACCCGCGGCCGGGCAGCGGGCGGGCAGCAATTGCCCGGCCAACAGTTGTACCTGCTCCTGCATAATGACCCGGTCGGCGCCGGCGGGAATGGGCGCGCCGGTGGTAATACGCAGTGCCTCACCCGGTTTGAGGCTGCCGCTAAAAGGGTGCCCGGCCATGGCCTGACCAACCAGTGCCAGGGGCTGTTGGGCGACTACTTCACCGCAGAGCGCATAGCCGTCCATTGCGGAATTATCCTGCGGTGGTACCGCCAGCGGCGATATCAAATCCTCCGCTAAAATCCGGTCGAGGCTATCCCCCAGGGCCAGCTTTTCACTGGCAGTTAAGGGTTGAATCTGGCGCAGCATTTGCGCCAGTGCTTCATCGAGTGGCATCAGCTCTGGTTTGGCACAGGCGTCCATGGGAGATCCTCGGGGCTATCGTCTAAGTTTGCATGATACTGAAAAACGCCCGCGATATAGCCACAAAAAATTTCTGGAGCCGAGGGTGACAACGGGCAGCCGGTAGAATGCGAAGCCACGCAGCCCAAGTTTGTGCAACACTTTCAAGTCTGCCTCACAAGCGAGCAAAAGCCTGTTAATAATTTGTACGCGCCAATCATTCGTGGCGCATTCGTGGCGTATTCGTGCGCGATTCGCCGCCCGCAACCTGCGCTTAACGCAAAAATCCACCCGCCTAAAAGCACAATATAAAAGCTGTCACAATTAGTGCGCACAATTTTGCATGGCATTTTTTTTGTGAAAATTTGCCTTGCAAAATTTTCACTTGCCACTGGCTTGCAAATTGCTAATTATTTAAAAGCCGCATCATTTTTTGCTGTGCTGATATTGCGCGGGTGTTGAATTGGTGTTGATGTAATGTCGCGTGATTCTGCCCGGGACCAGACGCAGCCAACATATTTTACCGGGATGAAGAATAATCCCTAAAATGTACGGCGCCGCGAAAAATCAGCGCAATTCCCAGTTTGCGCTAAACTTGACGACCAGATTGGCAAGTCGCTCTTTTATTTTTTTGCGTTATAAAACGCTATATTTTTTACATCGACAAATATTAATTACCACCACTCTTAATTACTACCACAGGGTTAAAAGGAATATTTGACTGGCCCAGTGTTTAATTTCCACGACATTTGCTAAGCAAGAGGAATTTGTACTATGAATTCAGTCGCACCCAAAACCACCAATCCGCAGCTGACGTTTACGGCCGATTGGCAGCATCAAATTCAGGGCAACCTGTTGCCTGGCAAAGTTAAATTGCGCTACGACCTGCAGCGCTTGGCCGGCGAAGAGGAAACCGCCGAATCGGACGTAGAAGTTTTTGCGCGCTTTTTGCCCGAGGGCAATTTGTGGAGCAACCCGCTCAAGCTGGAGAAAAAAGCCACCAGCAAAAAGAAAAATGGCGATGGCGCCTATGCGGTGGCCGACCTCACCATCCCGGCGGACTGCGAAGAATTTGAACTCTGGTTTGCGCGCCAGCTGCCCAATGGCGAGACCCAGTGGGACAGCAATTTTGGCAAAAACTATCGCCAGCGCTTTGCGGCTTTGGATCTGGAAATTGCCAAAGCGTCAATTACCCGCTCCAAGGCAAAAAAGCGCGTCAGCGACAGCTTCCTGGTAGAGATAAAAACCAATCCCAAAATCGAGGCGGTTACGCTTGAATGCGCCTGGGATCAAAAGGGCGAAACCCAGCAGCTGAGCCTGCCGCTGGAGTTAAAGGCGGAAAAGAAAACCGCCAAAACCTGGAAGATGCCTGAGGGCAAAATAGCCATCCCCTGTGACGCCTCGGTCGCCTTTGGTTTTACCTATTACATCCAGGGCCACAAATACAGCGACGATAACAACGGCGAAAGCTATCTGGCGGAATAAGCCCCGAATTAGCCGCTGTTGTCCCGAATTAGCCCCGAATTAGCCCCTGCTGTTAAGGCCGGTGGGGCAAAGGCCGCGCCTGTCGGCGTCAGATATGTATAATTCGCGTTTTTAAGCGGAAGATTCGATTTGATGCAGACTCAGGATTCACCATCAGGCGTCACCTTGGAGCCGCTCGCCCTGCTGGAGCAGGTTTTTGGCTACCACAGCTTTCGCGGCAACCAGGCGGCGATTATCGACAGCCTGATTGCTGGCGAAGATGCGCTGGTGATTATGCCCACCGGCGGCGGCAAATCCCTCTGCTACCAGATTCCCGCCCTGGCCCGCCCAGGGGTGGGCATAGTGGTGTCGCCGCTGATTGCACTGATGCAGGACCAGGTGAGCGCGTTGCGCGAACTGGGCGTGCGCGCCGGCTTTTTAAATTCCAGCCTCAGTGCCCAGGAGGCCTGGCAGACCGAGCTGGCACTGGAGCGCGGCGAGCTGGATTTGCTCTATGTCGCGCCCGAGCGGCTCACCCAGCCGCGCTGCCTGGAATTATTCCACTCGCTGCAAATTGCCCTTTTTGCCATAGACGAGGCCCACTGCGTATCGCAATGGGGCCACGATTTTCGCAGCGATTATTTAAAGTTGGATCTGCTCGCGCGCGAATTCCCCCAGGTGCCGCGCATCGCCCTCACCGCCACCGCCGATGTGCGCACCCGCGACGACATAATCGCGCGCTTGAATTTGCACAGCGCGCAACAATTTATTAGCGGTTTTGATCGGCCCAATATCCAGTACCGCATAGCGCAAAAAAATAATCCCAAAATTCAGCTGATGCGCTTTTTGCGCGAGGAGCAGGCCGGCAATTCCGGAATCGTTTACTGCCTGTCGCGCAATAAAGTCGAGCAGACCGCCGAGTGGCTGAGCGGCGAAGGTTTTACCGCGCTGCCCTATCACGCCGGTTTGCCTGCCGCCACGCGCCAACAGAATCAGGAACGCTTTCTGCGCGAAGACAACATCATCATGGTCGCCACTATCGCCTTTGGTATGGGCATAGACAAACCTGATGTGCGCTTTGTCGCGCATTTGGATTTGCCCAAAAGTATCGAAGCCTATTACCAGGAGACAGGCCGCGCCGGGCGCGATGGCCAGGCCGCTACCACCCTGCTGCTCTACGGCTTGGAAGATGTGGTCAAGCTGCGCCAGATGATGGCGCAATCGGAAGGCAGTGAAGAGTTCAAACGCAATGAAAGCCAGCGTTTGAATGCCATGCTCGGCCTGTGCGAAATCACCAGCTGTCGCCGCCAAACCTTGCTGCGCTACTTTGGCGATAACCTCAACCAAAACTGCGGCAACTGCGATTGCTGTTTAACCCCGCCGCAAACCTGGGACGCCAGCGAGCCGGTACAAATGGCGCTGTCCTGTGTCTATCGCACCGGTCAGCGCTTTGGTGCCGGCCATGTGATCGATGTACTGCGCGGCAGCAACAACGAAAAAATTCTCTCGCTCAATCACCATCAACTCAGCACCTACGGCATAGGCAAGCACTTAAGTGGCGATGAGTGGAAATCCATTTTTCGCCAGCTGGTAGCGCGCGGCCTGCTGGATGTTAACGCCGATGGCTTTGGCGGCCTGCTGCTTAACGATAGCTGCCGCGCCATTTTGCGCGGCGAGCAAAAAGTGCATTTGCGGCGCGATATAAAACTCGCGGTAACCTCGCCGCGCCGCGCCAATTTGCAACAAAATATCGCGCAGGAAGATCAAGCCCTGTGGACTGCACTGCGCGCCTGCCGCAAACAATTGGCCGAGGAGCAGGGGGTGCCGCCCTATGTCATCTTCCACGATGCGACGCTGCGCGAAATGCTCGAGTTCCGCCCGCTCAGCGAGGATCAGCTGCGCGCGATTACCGGCGTCGGCGAGAGCAAACTCAAACGCTATGGCGAGGCCTTTTTGGAAGTGATTCGCGCCGCTGAATATGAGTGATTTTTTTTAGCCTTCAAGCAGGCTGTTGATTTGGACTTAATAAAACCGACGAGGAGTCTTTATGGATCTTTCGCTCTTGGATCAATTTTTTACCAAGATAGGCGTCGCCGATACCAGTGTGCAGGGCACGCTAAAAATATTCCTGGTGGTGCTGGCCACTTTCATTGCCGCCTATATCGCCAGCCGCTTTATCAACCGCCTGGAGCAGCAGGTGAGCAAAACCAAAAATCACTGGGACGACAGCCTGATTTGGGCGGCGCGCAAACCGGTGAGCCTGGTGATCTGGCTGTTTGGTATTTCACTGGCCACGGCGGTGGCCGACAAGGTATCCGGCTCCGGCTTTTACAGTTTTGTGGAACCTGTGCGTCGCTTGGGTTTAATTGCCGCCATTGCCTGGTTTATCTGGCGCTTTATAACGGCGGCGGAACAAATCCTGGTTTCGCCCGAAAAAATGCAAAAACCCATGGACCCGACCACGGTATCGGCCATGAGCAAACTGCTGCGCGGCTCGGTATTTGTTACCGCCGCGCTGGTGATTTTGCAGAGCATGGGTTACAGCATTTCCGGCGTACTCGCCTTTGGCGGTATTGGTGGCCTGGCCATAGGTTTTGCCGCAAAAGATTTGCTCGCCAATTTTTTTGGTGGCTTGATGATCTATTTGGATCGCCCCTTTAAAGTCGGTGACTGGGTGCGCTCGCCGGATAAAAATATTGAGGGAACCGTAGAGCAAATCGGCTGGCGGCTTACCACCATTCGCACCTTTGATAAGCGCCCGCTCTATGTGCCCAATGCCACCTTCGCCAGCATCTCGGTGGAAAACCCCTCGCGTATGACCCACAGACGCATTTACGAAACTATCGGCATTCGCTATGAAGACGCGCAATTTATGGAGCACATAGTCGCCGATGTAAAAGAGATGCTCGCCAGTCACGACGAAATTGATGAAACCCAAACGCTGATAGTTAATTTTGTTACCTTTAATCAATCGTCGCTGGACTTTTTTATCTACACCTTCACCAAAACCACCAACTGGATAAAATTCCACGAAGTAAAACAGGATGTGCTGTTAAAGATTTTGGAAATTATTTCGCGCTACGGCGCCGAGATAGCCTACCCAACCCAGACCCTGCATCACGCCAGCCTGCCGGCGCAGGCAGAAATGGTGGTGGAAACCCTGCAATAATCCGCTATAAATTCTGGCTGTTGCGCCACTGGGCGCGCACCAGCCAGGCACCCCAAAACAGCGCGAGAATAATTAAGCTGCTACCGAACAAGCTGCTTAGGCGCGCCAGGCTGTGGGCGCTATCAATGGCATGCATCATGGTGAGTAAATTGCCCCAGTCGTGGGACTCCTCGCCGCCGCCCACCAAAGGCAGCGCGCGATAGGGCGCGTCGGCAATCAATAAAATTCTGCCCGCACCACCAGAGCATCAGGCTAGCGGCAAAGCTATCGCGCTGTTGCATAATAAAAGCCGCGAGCAATATCAGCGGTAATAAAATCTGAAATAAACTGCCCCCGAGGATCATCATAAAGCGACCGAAAGGCGCAAAGAGCACATGGCCAAATTCGTGAAAGGGCAGATTGATATTGTGCATAAAGGAGCCGCCGATTTTTTCCCAATCCAAACCGGCAAACATAAAATAGCCGCCCCAGAGCGCGAATAGCGCCAGGCAAATCCCCCTCGCCCAAACCGCCTCGCGCGCTACCTGCTCGGGTACATAGGTGAGTGCGGCCCAGAGCTTTTCGCGGCGACTGATGTCCGCTTCCACTTCAATTCCATCGCTGTCTTCGCTTGAATTTTTTGACTGCGGCTGTTGCGCCTGACGCGTGCGCCATTTGCTATAGACAATGCCGCAGGCGGGGCAGATATCCGGGTGCACCTGGCTGTCGGTGTCGCGGCGGCGGTAGCCGCATTTGGGGCATGAGTTCATAGCGGTTGAGTCTCCCCGATTAATCCACATAGCTGGTAAGCAATTCGCTCAACCAGGCCATAAAAATTTTTACCCGATGGGCCTGGTTGCGGCGGTTGGGGTAGATAAGCGAAACCGGCATGGGTGCTGCGGTAAATTGCGGCAGCACTTCCACCAGTCGCCCCGCGCGCAATTCCTCCAGTGCGCCGACACGCGGTATCTGCGCAATGCCAAACCCCGCGAGCGTTGCTTCGCGATAGGCGTCACTGTCATTGACGGTGACCTGGCCCGTCATGGCAATAAACTTCACCTCGCCCTGATCGCAGTATTCAAATCCGGCGGATTTGCTGCCCAGCTTGGGCACATAGTGCACCAGCTGATGTCGGGCCAGGTCGTCCAGGCTGGTGGGGATACCCTGGCGCGCCAGATAATCCGGGCTGGCGCAGTTGACCGAGCTGAGCTGGCCGATGGGACGCGCGATGAGCGCGGAGTCCTG
The DNA here is from genome assembly GCA_966251115.1 of uncultured Cellvibrio sp. Lineage (GTDB taxonomy): Bacteria > Pseudomonadota > Gammaproteobacteria > Pseudomonadales > Cellvibrionaceae > Cellvibrio. The sequence goes on along the minus strand of CBINKF010000008.1, from coordinate 7,614 downwards.
CAGCTGACCGACCCGCACAACACAGTCAAAGCCCTCGGCGATAGGGTCCACGCGCCGGTCGGTGCTGCTGATCTCCATTTGCAGCTGCGGGTGTTGCAACAAAAAGTCCGGCAGCTTCGGCATCACCAAATTGCGCGCGATACCGCGCGGCATATCTACCCGCAGGCGGCCGCGTAAGTCTGCCGGCGATTGGCGGAATGAATGCTCCAAATCATCCAACTCGGCCAGCAGCTCCAGCGCCCGCTGGTAAAACTCCTGGCCATCGGGGGTGAGTTGTACGCGCCGGGTGCTGCGATGCAGCAGCTGGGTGCCCAGTTGGGTCTCCAGCTGCTTAACCCAGGTGGAGACGCTTGCCTTGGGCAGGCCCAGACTGTCGGCGGCCTGGGTAAAACTGCGCAGCTCCGCCACGCGCACAAAGGCTTGCAGGGTTTCCAGGCGGCTGATGGTCATGCTCGACGGCTCTCAGGTACTTATTTGAACCAGTCTAGCCCCAAACAATATCGACAAACAATAAGCTATTAATTGTTTGCTTTATATGAACAGTGCAATCAGATTTTATGGATTTTTCCCCGCGCCCTGGCGCCCTAGACTGGCCTTGTCTTTTATCCCAACAGGAGCAAACAGCATGAGCAAGATTGCATTGATTACCGGTGGCAGCCGCGGCCTGGGCAAAAACGCCGCCCTGGCGTTAGCGCGCGATGGTGTCGATATTGTTATTACTTATTTGAGCCAAGCGGCCGAAGCCGAGGCGGTTGTGACCGAGATCCAGGCCCTGGGGCGCAAGGCTTTGGCGCTGCCGCTGGATGTGGGCAACAGCCAGACCTTTGCCCAGTTTGCCGATCGTTTGACCAGCGCTTTGGAGCAATTATGGCAGCGTCGCGACTTTGATTTTTTGGTGAACAACGCCGGCGTAGGGATACATGCGCCCTTCGCGGAATTTAGCGAAGCCCAGTTTGACCAGCTGGTGAATATTCACCTTAAGGGCAGTTTTTTTCTCACCCAAAAATTATTGCCGCTGATAAAAAACGGCGGGCGCATTGTGAATGTATCCACCGGGCTTACCCGCTTCACTTACCCAGGTTACAGCGCCTATGCCGCGGTTAAAGGCGGCGTAGAAGTGCTGACCCGCTACATGGCCAAGGAGCTGGGCGCGCGCGAAATTCGCGTGAATGTTATAGCCCCCGGTGCTATAGCGACGGATTTTGGCGGCGGCCGCGTGCGTGACAACGCCGAGCTTAACCAGATGCTGGCGGCGCAGACGGCGCTGGGCCGGGTCGGCCTACCCGATGACATAGGTGGCGCGCTGGTGGCGCTGCTCAGCGATGGTGCGGGTTGGATTAATGCCCAGCGCATCGAGGCCTCGGGGGGGCAGATGCTGTAAGTAATTTCTGAACGACTATGGCCAGCCCCTGCGACTGGCAGGGGGCGCTCACCGCCTGGGTGAACGCCTTCTGGTTTATATAAGTGAGGTCAGAAACTTAACAAGTCTTTTAGTTGGCTGGCACTGCGGCGCGATAATTCTATCTCGCGGCCTCCCTCCAGTTTGATTTCAAAACTATTGCCCACGGCTTCGTGAATATCGCGGATTTTGTCCAGGTTGATAATAAATTGGCGATTGGCGCGAAAGAAATGATTGCCGGGCAAGCGCTCCTCAATGGCATTGAGGGTTTTGCGGATAATCGCCTGCTGCTTGTCAAAGTAAACCACCACGTGGTTTTTGCAGCTCTCAAAACAGAGGATATTTTGCAGCGGTACCAGATGGCACTGGGCTTCATCCCTCAGCAGTATTTTGCTGTTAATACTCAACGGCTGTTTGCCGGCGTGCGCCGCCTGGCCGTCGCCGCTTTGCAGTTTGGCAATGGCGGCAGCCAGGCGCTCGTCGCTGATTGGCTTTAACAAATAATCGATGGTGTGGTAATCGAAGGAGCGAATGGCATATTCACTGTAGGCGGTGGTAAAAATAATTTTGGGCGAATAATCCAGTTGCGCCAGTAAATCAAAACCGGTTTTACCAGGCATATGAATATCCAAAAACAGCACGTCTGGGCGCTGTATCTGAATCAGTGGCAGCGCCTGATCCGGGTTGGCGGCCTGCCCGATTATCTGAACAGCGGGGAACTGGCTGAGCATGTCCACCAGCCCTTCGCGCGCGATGCGCGAATCTTCTACAACCACTGCGTTAATGGGCATGGGCAAGGTCCGCCGTTTGAGTGGGTATGCACAGTGCGGCGGTAAACCTTTGCTCGTTCTGCTGCAGGCGCAAACTGGCACTGTCGCCATAAAGTAAGTTAAGCCGCTCGGTAATATTGGCAAGGCCAATACCCAGATTAACGCTGGTGCCACTGTTGCGTGGGGCCAAATCATTGGCAACCGATATCAACAAGCCTTGTCCTTCAACCTGGGTGGTTATGCTAGGTTGGCCTTTCCCCTGACTATGTTCCAGGCTGTGTTTGATGGCGTTTTCCACCAGCATTTGAATACACATGGGTGGAACCAGGAGCGAGAGATGCGCTCTATCCGTGCACAGGTTGTATACCAAGCGCTCCTCCAGCTGAATTTTCATAATCATCAAGTAGCGTTCAACAATTTCCAGCTCTTGTTGGAGCGTCACTGTTTCGCACTGGCTGGAGTTGAGTGAATAGCGTAGGACTTCAGACAGAGAGGTGAGCATCTGACCGGATTTGGCGGTATCCAGGCGCATCATAAATTTAATATTGTTGAGCGTATTAAATAAAAAATGCGGGTTGAGCTGGCTTGCCAGGCTGTTGAGTTGTGCCTCCTTCAATTTATTTTCTACCCGCAAAAAACGCAGGGCACTGTGCTTTTCTTTTTGTAGGAGCAGCAGGCTGATATAAATAAATATCCAGGCAAATACAAATGGCTGAAAGAAGATAGCGCGCCCTAAAATCAAAAAAGTAATTAATTTGTAGGGGTTGGTGTGGCTGGGCAGTATGGCGGTTTGATAAAAATCCTGCCAAAACACACAGAGGGAAATCGCCAGCGATATAGCGGCAGACAGCAGCGATGCAATGACCGAAAAGCACACCGAAACGCCGATGGTAAAGCCCAGGGATCTCTGCGCCAGCTGCAGATGCGAAGACGCGCTTAGGATAATCCAGGCGATTAGCGTAAATTCAACAATCCAGATCAGATTATTTAACAGCCCGAAGAGTTGGTTGCTGCCCCAGAGCAGGTCGCTGATCACCGACAATACAAAGGAAATCCCCAGCAGCAGGCTGTGAATAAGCCAGACTTCGGCTGAGGGGGATTTCCAGTGTGCGATCATCGCTATTTTCCGAGTTCAATTATTAATTTATTTCCCAGCGAATATTATCCACTTGCAGATGCACACCGCGCTGGTCGCCAAGTGCGGGGAAAAGCACAAAGGCTTCCATCACCTGGGTTAAATCCAGTGAGCCAAAACTGACAAAATCTTTGATTGGCATTTTGACAGTATGCCAGTTTCCATCGGCGGGTACTTGCGGCACAGGTATATTGGCTGAACCACAGGGCCAGCCACACCAGATGCCCGCATCCAGTCCCTGGGTATTGTTGCCGTAAGACAAAACTTTCACATCAAAACTCAGTTGACCCTGATCAGCAAATGCACCGGCATTGCGTGCCACTGTCGAGGTGAAATAAAACAGGCTGGTTTGGACATCTACATCGGGCCACTGGGCATCTATCACTTTACCGCGCCCCTCAACGGCTTTTTGGCTGACGGCAATTTTGGCTTTATCCGCTTCGCTGTCATAGGTTTGTATGGTATTTACCCAGAGCGGATCTATGGCATCGCTAAAAATCGTAAAATCGGTGTAGAGATCGCGACCTTTGACCAGGGTTTTATACCACAGCTCTGCGCGCGACACTCAAATTGGATGTTGTTGAGTTGTAAATTGGCGGCACCGCTGGCGGTGATAACAAAGGGGTGGGTAACCAGGCCGCTATTTACTCCAGCGCCCGTTTCCGCGACTAAATTGATATAGGGAATGGCTACCGATTGCCACTGACCCACCTGAATATTTTTAAGGGTGTAAAAACTTTGCCCGCCATTCAGGCTTTGCATTCCCACGCTAATTTCACTGTTTGCGTCCAGGGATTCCACCAGCAAATCAAAGCGCAATTGCGCAAAGCGGGTATTGCCCGACATATCAAAAGCATTTTCAAAAGACGAGCCCTGGGGCGCTAGCCATTGAATAGCGCCGCTGCCACCGCCACTGCCGAATTCCAGCGACCAGATTTTATGGGCCTCCTGCTCCACCACCACTGGCCCCATGGGTTTATCCTGTTCGCTGGTGGCCTGCAGCTGCAATTGTGCGTCGTAGTTCTGGCCCTGATAGGAAAAGTGCTGAGGATTTAATTCATCACTAAAATAGGCATTTTTAAGCAGCGGTGTTGTGGTAATTGGCGCTGGTGCTTTGTCAGCAAATGATGCGCAACCCTTGCCTGTCTCTGTATCCAAAGCACACTGGTAGACGCGCACATAGTCCACCGTCATCTCCTGCGGAAAACTGGTTTGTTGCAGCGAGCTTCCGGCCATGCCATCGATGGCGAGATTGAGAATCAGGTGAAATGCCTGCTCAAAAGGCTGGCGGCCGTTGGTGATAATTTTTTCGCCCTCTTCACCGTACACATTAAACCAGCCGTCGCTGCGCTGTACTTCAAACAGTTGGTTGTCCACATACCAGCGCATTTCGTCTGCTTCCCATTCAAACGCGTAGATATGGTAATCATTCCAGATTTTATTGCTGGGTGGCACTGTGTCGGCGCCAGTCATGGCGCGCACAAAATTTTCACAACAGGCTTGGCCGTAGTGCAGGGTGCCGGCGATTTTATTGCCCCAGTTGGGCGTGTTGGAACCAAAAGCTTCAAAAATATCTATTTCACCCGAGGCCGGCCAGGCGCCATAGGTGTTATCCGAGGGCATCATCCAAATAGCCGGCCAGGTGCCATAGCCCTGGGGCATTTTCGCTTTGACTTCAATGCGGCCATAGCGCCAATCCGCCTTTTTAAGGGTGCGGATTCTCGCCGAGGTATAGGGTAGAGTTTTGGAGGTGTCATTGCGATCATATTCCGGCTCGTCGTTCCAATAGGCGGGGCCAGAATAATTCTCCTTGCGCGCGACTATGTGCAGCTTGCCATCACTCAAGTAAAGGTTTTCTTTATTTTCGATGTAACACTGCAGCTCATCGCCATTGCCTTTGCAGTTGTATTCATAGGACCACTTGCTCTGGTCCAGTGCCTCGCCATCAAACTCATCGTCAAATACCAATTGCCAGTGGTTATCCTCCGGGTTGTAGGCCGCGATGGAGTTGGCTTGACTGGAGGACTGGGCTGAAGGAGTGGAGCTGATGGACGATGACGAAGATGAGGATGAGCCTCCCCCACCACCGCAGGCAGATAAACACAACATAGCCATGATCAATACTGGAATTTTCATAGGGCCAATACCTCTTTTTATGACGTTATTGGGGAATTGGCCTGTGCTAAAGCAGTGATGGTCGGGCGCTATTAAATATTCCCCCTGGGGTTGGAGCGCCACAGTTTACCTAGGGTTATTAAATGGGATGTCCGTTTTGCGTTGAGTGGCTATTTGTAGGTGTGAATGGAATTGATGCGGGATAAATGGCGCCTGTAGGTCTGGAAAAAAACGCGCTGTTAAAAAGACTGGCAACCTTTGAGAAAACAGCGGGCTGATAAAAGATGTCTCTCCAAAAAGAGCTCGCCACTGGCTGCATTATCTGCAGCCAGTCTTTGGGTCGAAAAACATTAATAAACTTCCGCTTCTGCCCTAGTGTTGCACAGGTCTAAAGCCCGTTGTTTGGCCGCGCCAAAATCGGTTTTGCCACTGCCCAGTTTAGGTATGGCTGCGCATTGATGTACCTGGACGGGAATCATCAGTGGATTGCAGTTGTTGGCCAACAGCCGTTGACGCAGGTCGCTGGTGTCTAGCGCGAGCGTTGTCAGTAGCAGAATTTGCTCGCCTTTTTTCTCGTCGGGAATATTAACGGCGACTAATTCCACATCCGCATCAACACCAGAAATAACTTTGCGAATTTCCTGCTCCACAGCGCCCAGGCTGATCATCTCGCCGCCGAGTTTGGCAAAGCGCGAGTAGCGATCGACAATGGTAAGGAATCCATCGCTGTCGATATGGCCCTTGTCCCCGGTTTTGTACCAGCGACGCCCATCCAGCTCCACAATCACCGATTGGGTCTTTTCAGGGTCATTTAAATAGCCGAGCATGACTTGGGTGCCGGAAATTAATATTAAACCGTCTTCGCCAAGGGGCAGGGGCTGCAGGCTTTGCGGGTCTACAACGCGAAAGGCGCAGCCCGGCAGGGGCAGGCCGACGGTGCCCAATTTATTGCCCAGCTGCACGCGCCAATCATTGGGGTCCAATTGATCGGGAATGTTCACGCTGGCAACGGGTGTTGTCTCAGTTGCGCCATAACCTTCGTAAATAATTTTATTAAAGCGCTGCTGAAATTCATCGCGCACCTCGGGAGCGAGTTTTTCCGCACCGGCGACTACCACCCGCAGGGATTCCAACATTAACGGCTGTACCTTTTTATTTTTGTTGTACAGGCGCAAAAAGGTGGCGGTTGCGCACATCACAGTCACGCGATTGCGCGAAATCGCCTTGGCAATATTCACTACGTCAGTCGGATCTGGGTGACATACCACGGGAATTCCTTCAACCAGTGGCAGAAACGTGGTTACTGTCAGACCGAAGGAGTGGAAAGGCGGCAAGCTGCCCATGACCACATCGTCATCGCGGGTTTTTAATACATCGCTAATTTGTTTGATGTTGGCCATAAAATTTCTGTGGCTCAAGACAATACCCTTAGGTATGCCTTCACTGCCGCTGGAAAATAAAATCGCCGCGGGGCTGTTCACACTGACTGGCCGCCCGACTAAACGATAGAAGGCGTAGGCCGGCAATATATGCGCGGCCAAAAAGCTGGCTACCAGGGTAAATTTGGACACTTGGGTTTGCAGTTGTTCCAGGTAGATAACCTGCATGCCGTGCAGCATGGCTTGGGTATCAATGCCGCGCCCATTTAATTTGTCGATAAATTTCTCGGAGGTGTAAATGGTTTTAATCGCAGCATTTTTTACCCCCGCCTGAATGGCATTAATGCTCGTGGTAAAGTTGAGATTGACCGCCGTCTGGCCGTTGAGCAACACCGCCAGGTTGGCAATAACGGCGGCGCTGCTTGCGGGCAGCAGGAGCGCGACATTTTGCGCTGAATCCAGTTTACGCATCTGCTGGGCAAAGGCGGTGGTGGCGGCGAGCAATTTGGCGTTGGTAAGCTCTGTGCCATTCGTATCTATTACCCCGGTTGCACCTAGGTGCTCCTTGGCGCTGCGAATAACCGCTAAAGGAATAGGGTCAAATTCGCCACTGCGATGCTCCCAGGCGTCAAACGAAAGCTCAAATACTTTTTGTTTAAGTTGATCAGCCTTGGTGTCCATAGGCAAGGGTTTGCCAAAGCTAACCAGCACTTCGCGACGCAGACCGCGCGCGGTGTTTTTGCGCAATTTTTCACTGCGCGCGCGCGATAAGCGGCTGCCCCAGAGACCGTGAAGATAGAAGGGCACTATGGCACC
>CBINKF010000007.1:0-15671 GCA_966251115.1 uncultured Cellvibrio sp. | reverse complement strand
TCCCATTTATTTTGCTGACCTTTGCCTGCTCACCGCTTCATATGGCTTACATTCGCCTGGGTTGGCAAGCGCAGCTTGGCTTGCTCATTAGTTTTACCCTAATCGCGTTACTGATGCACAGACCCGATTCCAACATTAACCAATTTCAGTCCCTGGTTTATTTCGCCCCTATTTACCTGCTGGGTATTTTGTTTTCGCGCTACAACACAGAATTGCGCCGCCACCAGACACTCATCTGCTGGAGCGCGGCAGTGCTGGCCTCGGCAAGCCTACTCATTCAGACCTATGTTTTTCCCCACGTCGGCAACTACCATAAGTTCCCCTTTGTCTGGCACGGCATCGATTGGCAACTGCTGCAAAAAGTGGGTTTGTGTTTATTGTTGCTGGCGCTCTGCCGTCAGGTGCAGAGTGAACGACTCGCCAGGCATTTGCGCCTGCTGGCGGAGTTGAGCTTCCCAATTTTTTTCGTTCATCCGCTGCTGGCAATGGTGGTTGAAAATGTGATTCACCTGGGCGAGAGCCTGGGAGTACACGCGCACCATGACGCCTTTAGCGCTCTGTGGATCAGCAGCCTGATTTTTGTATTTCAGTTTTACGGCAGCGTGCTGCTGATCCTGGCGATTCGCCGCCGCTTTGGCGCTGCCAGTCGCTGGGTGATTGGTTAGGATGACGGGTTGAGTGATTGATTAACCGGCAAGCGCTCACCCAACTCAGGCGTGGGCCGCGCCTGACAGCCAATACTTGGGCAGGTGGGGCGGATGACTCTGCTCGGCAAACAGCATTTCAAAACCCGTGTAGGGCGCCAGCGGCATAAGCTCCAGCGTAAACAATCGGGCGCTGACCATGGGCAGAGTTTGCAGCTGGGCTTTAACCTCGGCCAGAGACTCACCCTGACACAGCAGCACCAAGTCGAGCTCATCGGCGCGGTAAAAAATTTGGCTGATAACACCCTGCTGATGAAACTGCCAGAGACGTTTTTGTTCCGCTTCGGCAAGCGCTTGTAAATCGCCAATATCAACGCCACTGACACCGCGCAGAATAGCCAAAAACTGCATAACAGCTTCCCTCTTGGCTCCAGGAGCCATTAAATTAAATCTGACACCAGGTGATGAATTTTTAAATCGCCATGGGATTCCACCTTGGCGCGCACATCCAAAAATTTATTAATTAGAAAATTTTTAAACAGACCAACGCGGCGATTGGCGCGCAGCTCAGCGGTGGTCAGCAACCACAAGCCCACCGACATGGCATCGCCAAAATCAGAAATATGCTGCAGCTGGTTGCTGTTGTTGTACTGGCGCTTGGGCAGCACACCGACACCTATTCCAGCGGCTATAGCCGTACGGCAGTTGTCGATATTATTTACCACCAGTACCGGCGCTTTGCTGTTGGTCATCTTGTCCACAAAAGTCTGCGCCGGAATGGCCATACGCGCATCAAAGGAAATCCAATCCAGCGCCATAAGGTCTTCAGCGTTGTGATAATTTTTATTGCGCAGGTATTCCGGTGAGGCATAGATGGCCCAGGGGATATCCATCAGTTTGTAACCCACCAGTTGATCGGGTGGGGTGTTGGTACAGCGAATAGCGATATCCGCCTGATTTTTTTGCAAATCAAATTGCTGTACCGAACTGGTGAGGTCAAAACAAATTTGCGGGTGCAATTTGCGAAACTCGATGATCATATCGATCAACAGGGTATTCATTACGTTTTCCGGCGCGGTGAGGCGAATGATGCCCGAGAGGGAATCATCGTGCCGCTTCATACGCAGGATAAAATTCTCCACACTGCTGCTGATATCGCGCGCGTGGTTGAGGGCCATTTTGCCCGCTTCAGTCAGCGAGTAACCGCTGTACTGTCGCAAAAACAATTTGACCCCCAGCGACTCCTCGAGGGAGTCGATACGACGCGACACTGTCGACTGGGAGACGCCGAGGCGATCAGCCGCAGCCGACAGAGTCTGGCACTGGGCCAGGGTCATAAAATACAGCACATCGTTCCAGTTGATCATTCACTCTCGACCTGATGGTTCCTTGGCCTGGGTGCCTTACATGGTAACAACAAGCTTGCCGCTAACGCCGCCCGACCTTAAACAGGAAAAGGCTTCGTTGGCTTCTTGCAGAGAAAATTTGCGCTCATCTACCAGGGGCGTAATCTGCCCGGCTTCCACCCAGTCGCGGATTTTGATTAAACACTCCCTGTACCTTTGCTTGTCGATTGGGTACAGCATGGGCAGCAGCATAAACACACTGTGCAGCGACAAGCCTTTCATGTGCAACAGGGTTAAATCCACCTGGCACAGGCTGTTACAGGTACAGACTTGACCATTCAGCTTCGCATATTTAAACGATCGCACTAAATTGTCGCCGCCCACTGTATCAAAAACCAAGTCAAAACCTAAGCCATTGGTGTGTTTGGCCAGGGCGTCATCAATGGTTTCCAGCTTGTAGTTAATCGCTGTCGCGCCCAGGTTTTTAACCAGATTGGCCTTGTACTCAGTAGACACGCTGGCATACACCTGCGCGCCCAGCAGCTGGGCAATTTGCACCACCATGTGACCAACCCCGCCGGCGCCGCCCTGCACCAACATTTTCTTACCGCGGATATCGCCAAAGCGGGCCAGGCCTTCCAGTGCGGTAATCGATACCAAAGGCAGCGCCGCCGCCTGCGAAAAGCTGAGATTGTCGGGCTTGTGTTCAACGGTGTAGGCATCGGCCGCCATATATTCGGCCAGAGCGCCGTTGCGACCGCCAATGCTGCCCGAGCAGCCGTAAACCTGATCGCCCACCTGGAACTTATCCACCTCGCTGCCCACCGCCACCACGGTGCCGGCGACATCAATACCCAGGGCGCTGGGCAACTTGGGTGCAAAGGGGATGCCGCTGCCATAGTCGCGAATGGTCAGGTCCACCGGGTTGACACTGGTGGCCGCCACCTTGATCAGCACTTGATGCGGCAGTATTTGCGGGGCCTCGATTTCGCTCAAATTAAACAAGGCTCCTTGTCCATACTCGTTTAATAAACAGGCTTTCATGGGTAAATCTCCCTATTTGGTGTTGACGTTAAGTGTTGCTTAATGTTGACGGGTCTGAATTGCATTTTGTTCCACTGCCAGGGCGTATTCGTTATTAATTGCGCGGCATTTAACATTGCGCTCCATAAACACCAGGCGCTGACTGTTAATCACCTCGCTGCAGGTTAAACCGGCGGGCACTATGTCGATGCGCGCGCTGTAAATGCCGGGCAGTACTTTTTCAAACGTGCCAGCAATCAGGTCGCTGTCGCTGACAAAACGCGCGCTTGGCGCATCCCAATGCAAACTCATTTTGAAATTGCTGGTTTCACCACTGGCGAGGTCTTCATAGTCATGAATCACTTCAAAGCGCTCGCAGCTAATAATATGGCGATGGGTAGTTACGCTTTTATATTTAACGCCACTGGCACTGGTTTCTTTCATAATGCCGGCCCACACACCGGCCACGGTTTTTAAATCATCGGTCGGGCAGGCGCTGACCCAGGCGCTGGCACAGGAAAGCACCAACGCAAACAAGGTTTTACACATAGGCTGGCTCCTCTAATTGCACATCCAAACCCAGGGCGCGACGCAGTGGGTTGGCAAACACGCCGGGCAGTGGTGACGACAGTGCCTGACCATTCAATTTTTTAATCCAGAAGGAGTGCGCATTGCCAAAGGCAAGTTTTTCCAACTGGCCGCCAGCTAATTCTTTATAAAATTCGAAGTAAAGGTCTACTGAATTTTTGTAAAGTCCGCGCAAAAACATTTTGCACACCACTGTGTCGTAGGGCATGGCCTCACGCAAATGATCGATATTACACTTAAGTGTTTTAAGCGTGCCCAATTCGCCTATGCCGCGATAGAGTTCAGGCGACAGCGCCTGAAAATAACCGTCCAGAGTTTTTGCCATCCACATGGCGTAGTTGGAAAAATAAATGTTGCCCACCAGGTTGGAATCATAAAGATGGGTTTCATAGCGACGGCTGCACAATTCAATACAGGCGCGCGGGCCATTGGGCACCTGCCTGACCAAGTCGCCGGAGTTCATCTCCTTAAGCGGTTCCGCCAGCGGCGCGAGCGCATCTGGCGCATCGTTGCGCGGCACCATATTTTTCATAAAGTCGTAATAGAACTCGGGAAATGGCGCAGGTTTTACCAGACCGTGACCGAGAATCTCCACCCAGGTGGTTTTCATGCGCGCAAAGGCGATACGCTCGGTAGGCTCACCCGCTTCGTTTTGCGCACACCACTCAAAGAATAACTCCTGGGTGGAATTGCTCGGGCCGTGTAAATGGCCCGACCAGAGGCGCACGCGCACTATGCGGTGATGGCTGATATTTTCACCGAGAATTTGCAGGGTCGAATTGTTGGTTACCAACCCCCAGCGACCAGTGGCTGTGTACTCGTGCAATTGATTGAGAATGGGCGCGGCCGAGAGTTCGCGGGTCTCACCCATCCAGCGAAAAAATTCGGGAAAGTAAACGCTCTTATCCAAATTGGCATAGGCTTTAAAATTGGGAATAAAACGATTTACAAAAACTTCCTGGCGCTGGGGGCCGCCATCATCCTCGATGGAAACGCCCAACAACCTGGCTGCATTTTTAAACGACAAAATTTCCATGTGCGGTTCCTGTGAATAAATTAGGGTTGGCAAAACGCTCGGGCGCGCTGCTAAAAGCACACGCCGCGAGCGCGGGATTCTAAGATGCGACATGTTTAAGCTGCGACATGTTTAAGAGGCAACATTTACCGCCTCTATGGTGTAGGGCAAGTCTACCTGGCGTCCCTCTTCCAGGATTTTCAAGCGATAATTTCCAATGCGCTGCAACAGCCGCTGCTGCTCATCCAGCACCTCCACATCGGCGATATAAAAATCACCCTGGCGCTCGCGCAAATGGGTGACACAGCGGTAGCTGCCCGATGCCTGAGTGCTATAAATATCCAGGCTGCCGATGGCTACCGGCAAACTCAGGTCTTCGGGGATAACCAGCTGCACCGACTGCAGCAGCACATCGCGGAAATAGGGGTCACCCAGGCAATAACCCTGTGCTTTAACTTCACCCTGATCCAGGCGCGCCGAGAACTGGCATTGACCTTCACCAACGCCGCTGCGCACCACGCGCAACACTTTGTCCAATCGCTGGAAGCGCTCGCCCTGGAAGAGGATGTTGTTGTACAGCTGGCGCTTGATATCCAGCGCCAGAGGTTTATCGCTGAGTTTGCCTTTAAATTTGGGCGCATCCCGGTTGTCGACAAAACTGAACTCTGCGCTGAAATGCGGCTGTTTCATCCCCGACTGCTCGCACAATATGCCGCAGCGAATGCGCATAGGTTCACCCGCTGTGGGCTCCATAGCCTGGGCGAAAATTTCTATGTCGGTCTCCATGCCGCGCAGCACGGTAATGGGTTTGCTCAGCTGGATATTGCGGATCTGCACCTGGCAGTCACCGGCCCTGCCCGCCACCTGCAGCGCCGCCTCGGCCATGGCTTCCAGGCCAAACACCGTGGGGAAGAGGAAGCTGCCTTTAAAGTTGTGGTCGAGCAGATAAGGATCGCGCTCCAGTGACAGATTGCGCCGCGCCACCAACTCCACCCCCGGCATAAAGTAGAGCGGCTGGCTGAGCATGGCGCTCGCCGCCAAACGCTGGCGCTGGTTCCACACCGGGAAATTGCCCATGCGTCCGGCGATGACCAGCTCTTGATTGGCCCCCGGCAACTGCACCTGCAAGGCGCGGGTAAAGTGCGCCAAACCCTCCAGACGGGGAATGGCATCCACCCCCACCTGCGCCAGCTTTTCCACACTGCCGAGCTTGGCGCCCATGCCGATTTCATCCCACACGCTATAGGCCAGGGAGCGGCTCAAGCAGTCGGGATAAGCCTGGGCGTGACGGTTGACCAGGGCTGCCACTGCCTGGTTGGAAAAGGCGTACCAGGCGTTACCGCTCATGCCAGTCACCCCAATGATGGAGGTAATAGCCACCAGCAGTTTCAAGCGCTGCGCCTGGCACTGTTGGTAAAGGTTGAGCATACCCTTGAGCTTGGGACCAATTTCCGCCGCCGCCTGCTCGCTACTCACCTGGCGTGCCAGGCGCGGTTTATTGATGCCGGCCCCGTGAATCACGCCAGTTACTTCACCCAGGTTTTTGCGCACCCAGGCCATAGCCCCTGCCACCGACTCAGCATCGGCCAGGTTGCAACTCAAATAGTCACAGCTGTAGCCGCGCGCCCGGTGGGCGTCGAGCCAACGGGCAATTTCGCGCGCGCTGTCGCTGTCCAGTTGGTTGGGATCAAACTGACTGGAACCCAGAAGCACCAGTTTGCCGGGGACGTTTTCGGTGTAAGTAAAGGCGCATTCGGCGGTAATCCCCTTGGCGCCGCCGGTCACCAGCAGCACATCCTCGGCGCTCCAGCTGACCTCGGCGGGGGATAAATCCGCGCCATTGAGGGCGCTGAACTCCAGGCATTGGCGCTCGCCATCTGCGCTGTAATTCACGCCCGGCTCGGTGCCTTGCAGCAGCTCCTGCACCAGGGTTTGCGCCAGCACCTGGGCATCGCCCTGCACTTGCAGATAGCGCACCGGGCGCTGCTCCTCCTGTTTGACACTATCGAAGAAGGCGCGCCAGGAGTATCCGCATTGCGATTGGGGCTCCAGCAGGATCAACGGCTGCTGTTTGCCCAGGCGCGGCAGCAGCTGATTGGCCAGTTGGCTGAGTTGGTTCAACTGCTGTTGCAGCTGGGCCTCACCATCCTCCAGGAACGGCAAGTCATTTAGCAGCACCAGGCCACCGAAGGCTTCGAGTGCCAGGTGACTGTGTTTGTCGATAGGCGTCAGCAGCGCATCCACCCCCGCTGCTTTACAGGCTTCCACCAGGGTCGAGCCCAACCCTTGAGGCTGACTGCTGAGAATCAACAAGGGGGCCGCAGTCGCCGAGTTTGGCTGAGTGACGAGCGGCGCCTTAACCCAGGTTTCACGAAAGGCGCGGGTCCAGCCGGGAGTGGCGATTTTGGGCTGGCTGACCCTGGCAATTGGCGCTGCTGCCTGCTGAATTGCGGGCTGGGCGCCAAGCAGTGCCTGGAGTTGCGCCAAACTGGCGTTGGCCAGGCTGCTCGGATCTTGCGGCTGGGTGATGCCAAACTGCTTGACCATTTGCGCGATTAACTCGCCGACCTTGATTGAGTCCATATTCAAGTCGTCGAGCAGAGTCATGTCCGGCGCCAGGGTGGATTTGTCGTAACCGGTAATCAAGGCCACCAATTCCATGACCTCCTGACCCTGGGCACCGCCTCCGGTTGCCTGAACAGGCGCAGATTCAGCCGCGGTTTGGCCTGGCTGCTGGCTTTGGCCGAATAGCGCTGCCGCCGCTGGCGCTACCTGTCCGGGTGCCAATTGCTTAACCAGCGCCGCCAATTCACCCAGGCTGGCGTTGAGGTACTGCGACCATTCGACATCGGCGGTAATACCAAAGCGCTTGGCAATGGCGGCGCAGTATTCGCCCGACTTGATC
Source organism: uncultured Cellvibrio sp. (assembly GCA_966251115.1). Classification (GTDB taxonomy): domain Bacteria; phylum Pseudomonadota; class Gammaproteobacteria; order Pseudomonadales; family Cellvibrionaceae; genus Cellvibrio. The sequence goes on along the minus strand of CBINKF010000007.1, from coordinate 8,150 downwards.
GAATCCATATTCAGGTCATCGAGCAGCTTCATATCCAGGCTCAGGGTTTCCACATCATAGCCAGTGACCTGCGCCAGCAGCTGCAACAGCCCGCTTTCGATCGAAGCCGCAACTGGTTGCACAGCCTCAGCTCCAGATACCGGAGCAGCGAGACCCGCCTGACGAGTCGAGTGTTGCGCGGCGGCGACCGCTTGCACCTGGGCTATCGCCTGAGTGACGGAAGATGCAGCCGCCTGGGTTGGCGCTATTGCCTGGGTTGAAGCGCGCAGGTCGGCGACGGGAATCTGCAGCGGGCGCTCGCAGGGGTTTTCGATAAAACGGCGCAGCGCAAACGCCTTGTAGGTTTTGATCGCACGGCTCTGGTAAAGCGCTGGCCAGTGGATGGCGTGGCCGTATACAAACAGCCGCCCCAACAGCTGCTTAAAGCTGGTCGCATCATTGGCGCTGGCCTCGGTGGGCAGGCACACCAGGCCATTCTGGGTGTTTTGCTGCAGCAGCCCGCTGAGCACGCGCCCCGGGCCGACTTCCAGCACCAGATCCAGGCCCTGCACAAATTCGCGCGAGGCGGTCACGAAATCCACCTGACGGGTAATCAGCCCGGCGATGTGTTCGCCCGCGCTCAGCTCCTCCTGCAGCAGTTCACCGGTGCCGGAGCAGACCAGCTGCGCCTGCTGCGGCTGACCGCGCAGGGCGGCGAACTCCGCGCGAAAGGCTTCGGCGGCCTCAATCATCAGCGGCGAGTGGAAAGCACCGCTGACGTTGAGCTGCCGGCACTCGATATTCTGGCGCTGGGCCAGGGTTTCAAGCGCTGCTACAGCCGTCAGGTCACCGGACACTATGGTCTGCTGGCTGCTGTTTTTGTTGGCCAGCACCAGGGTGCCAGGGATGTCCTTAAGCAGGGTCTCGGCTATCTCGGCGCTGCAGCGCAGCATCAGCATGCTGCCCTCGCCCTGGCTCAGCTGCCTCATCAGTGCGCCGCGCTTGGCCGCCATGGCCAGCAGTTGGTCGCGGCTGATAACGCCCGAATAGTAAAGACTGGTCAGCTCGCCCAGGCTGTGGCCCAGCACTCGCTGGCCTTTTATCCCCAAGTGTTCGAGCTGGTCGAGCCACAGCAGCGAGGAGAGCACTATCGCCGGCTGCGCCAGATCGGTGGAGGCCAGTTGGCCGGCAGCGGCTTTTTGCTCTTCGCTGTTAAGGTGAACCCAGTCGTCGCGCAGCAGGGCCTGGCTGAGGTTGACCTGGTCGCCACCAGCGGCACCCACCAGTTGGTTGACCTGCTCCAGCAGCGCCTGGCCGCCAGCACTGCGCCCCAGCAGCTGGGCGCTCATGTTCACCTGCTGTGAACCCTGACCGGGAAAGAGGAAACCCAGACGCGGCTTGTTGACGCGATTGGCCACCCAGATTTGATTGGGCTCATCGGCTTTTTCCTGGCCCAGGCCCAAGCCCTGTTCCAGCATGGTCTTAAGCAGCAGCGCCTTGCGCGCCAGATCAGCGGGGGATTTGGCCACCAGTGCTGCGCGCAGGGCGTCCTCGGCGCGCGCCAGGCCGCTCATGTGCGCGGCCAGATCGGCCAGCTCAGCGCGCGACACCAGGGCGCCCTCATCGGCGAGCCACTGCACCTGTTCCACCAGTGACTTACCGGAGCTGGCAGAGAGCACAAACAACTCAGCCTTGTCCCAGTGGTGTTTGAGTTGCTGCAAGCCAAGGGGGCTGCGCAGTTTGGCGCTGGGCTCACCCGCCGACGACAGGGTGACGTGGGAGTTGATACCGCCAAAGCCCATGGCCGAAACACCGGCTTTTAGCTCGCTGGCAGGGTCGCAAATTTTGGCGCTGAGCAGTGGGTAGAGCGCGCGACAGCTGTCGCTGAATAATTGATTGGGCTGCTCGGTGCCACACACCGGCGGAATCACCCGCTGGTTTACGCCCATAACGGCTTTGATAAAAGCGCCCACACCGGCGGCGGCCTTGGTGTGGCCCACCAGGGATTTCAGCGAGGTGACAGCAATACTGCGCGGCGCAGCCTCGGCACCGACCGCCTCGGCAATAGCGCTCAGCTCCACCTTGTCGCCGACGCGGGTGCCAGTGCCATGGCCCTCAAAAAAGTTGACCTCGCGCGCCGGGTAACCGGCCATTTGGTAGGCGCGATTGAGGGCATCGCGCTGGCCGCGCACGCTGGGCGCGGTGAGGCCACCTTTGCCGTCGGAGCTGATGCCCCAGCCGTTCAGGGTGGCATAAATCTGATCGCCGTCGCGCAGCGCATCTTCATAGCGTTTGAGCAGTGTAAAACCACAGCCCTCGCCGGGGATAAAGCCGCTGGAGCGCTCGTCGTATACCAGCATCTCCTCGGCGGTGAGGGCGCCGGTTTTGGCAAAGCCGATCAGCTCAAAAGTATCCAGGCTGATATCCACGCCGCCGACAAAGGCCAGATCGATTTCGCCATTGATCAAGCGCTGGGCGCCGTTGATGACAGCTAAAAGTGATGATGAACAGGCGCCGTCGATGGTGTAGCCGCCGCCGTGTAAATCCAGATAATTGCAGATGCGCCCCGCCACGGTATTGGACAGGGAGCCGGAGAGGAAATCCTCGCCGATTTCGGGGAACACGGATTTGAAGCTCTGCTCTACCAATTGCAAATACTGGTCAAACATCGCCGGGTTAAAACCGCTGCTGTTGGCGGTTTGCTTTAAGACTTTTTCCACAAAGGGCCAGCGCATACGCAGGCCATTGGAGCGCGACCATTCGCCGGTCAGCGAGTTGCCCAGCACTACGCCGGTATTGCTCGCCTTGAGGCGCTCGCGGCTGTAACCGGCATCCTCCATACAGCGCAGCGCCACTTCCAGGGCCAGCCAATGAACTATGTCAGTTTGCTCCACCGCGCTTTTGGGCACCCGGTGGCTCATCCAGTCAAAATCAAAATCCTCCAAATAGGCCGACTCTACGCCATAGGTTTTATCCGGCGCTTTTTTATCGCTGGCACCATAGCCATCAAGCGGCAGGCGCGCGTCGAGCGTGCGACGAAACTGCTGGCGCTTGGCCACCAGATTTTCCCAAAATTCGCGCAGGTTGCGCGCACCCGGGTACCAACAGGACATTCCTATAACCGCAATTTTTTGGTGGCTCATGCTAGTTTCCTTCTGACTGTTTACTGCAAATCAGTGCCGCAGCCGCACACGGCGGTGTGCGGCCCTGGTGGTAAAACTCCAATGTTTCAGTGGGACTGTTGAATATTGAGCGGGTGGCCAAAGGCCGTTGTCTGGTTGACGAGATTCCACTTGGTGCCCAGGGTGCGCATCTCTTCGATGGGCAGGCTGACCTGTTGCTTTTCCGCGTCAGTCCAGGGGTATTCCTGACGGTTGTGGCAGGTTTGGCAAGTGGGCAGGGCGGCCGACCATTTTTTGGATTTCAAACCAAAAAATTGCGGGTCGTCGCTGGGGTCGTTATTGGCAAAGAGCGCGGCGTATTCGCTGAAATGCTGCTGGCGCAATTGCCACTCGCCCTTGCCCAGGGTCCAGAGGTTAAAACACTCACCATAGCAGTTGCCCGGTTTTTGGTAAGTGGGAAAAAGATTGAGGAAGTAATTAGCCATACCCAGCGACTGGGGCGTGCCCTGCTTCATCCATAAATCCACCAGGCCGAGCACAAAGTTCAAATCGTTAAAAGTAAAAAACGAATCGAAGTTGCACGAGCGGTGGGTGCCGTTAAAGCAGTTGGCCGGGTCAAACATGGCATTGCTCCACTCGCTCAGGCCCTCGCCATACATCGCCGAATCCTTGGGATACTGCCAGCTGACAGCGGCAAAGGTGAAGGAGTGGAAGGCCTGGTTAATGGTCAGCCAGGTGCGGTGTTCGTTGTCGAGCACGTCCATGCTCGCGGCGTCGCCATGCAATTGCGCCAGCCAGCGGCGCGCGAGCACCGAGAAGCCGCCGAGCATACTCACCAGGCGGAAGCGGTGATCGTCGCTGGGGTTGATCATCCAGCGCTCTTCCAGGTTTTGCGCAATGTGTGAGGTCTCCACCGCAAAATAGGCGGCGATAAGTACATCGTAGAGCACCTGGGGGTCATCCTTGGGCGACTCGCCGGCGTTCCACAGGGCGTTGCCCGAAAGGTACCAGGTGATCTGCGGGTCTTTGGGGTTGACCAGGTAGGCACTGATCAGTTTTTTCAAACTTTTGTGGCGCAGGCTCTGGTCATCAAAAAACGCCTGGCGAAACAGTTGCACCGCTTGGTCGGTTTTATGTTTGGCGATGGGCGACAACCAGGGCGCCTGGTGGGCCAGATCCATGGTGTAGCGCAATTGCTTCTGGATGCCGGCGTATTCCTGCGCGAGGTGTGAATTTTTTTGCGCGAGGCGCTCGCTGAAATAAAACGCATAGATAGCGCGTTTCAGGCTGTCCTCGGGCGATTTGGCTTTAAACAGCTCCTCGATATTTTTAAACAGCAGCTGGCGCGCCAGTTGTTCAGAGTTGGGGTTATTCAGGTAGCGGGTTAGCAATCCAATTTCGGCGGCTTTCATGGCGGGGCGAGGCTCGAAGGGAAGGCTGGTTTCGTGACCTGCCAACGCGGAACTCGTGTCGGCTTCCTGCGACAGGGCGGTTTGGCTCACAAATAGCATTGCCACTACTGGCAACAATGAAGCGATTCGCAACACGGATAAAACCGGTGGTAATTTCAACAACAGGCGCGCTTGATAAAACCTCATAGGGCTAGCTCCAGAGACTTGTAGGAATTTCCTGGGGATTGACTGGCTAAACACTGAAACTCCGGACGCCTGGATGAACTCAGGCACTGTCACTCATCCTGAGACTTCAGCGGGTTACGCGCGGCGGCGGGAGGTGGCGGATATTGATCCCACAGGAGACACAGGCCCAAGTAGCAATAGCGACCTGAGTCGCTACCGGGTAAAACCTGCTGTCAAAAGCCTTGGCTAACGCCTCCTTGCGTGCCCATGACTCGAAAAATATCCTTTTTTCCACCTGCCCTATGGCTTGTATTTCGCCCACAGAGCCTCAACTCGTGAGCATTGGTGCCGCTGGCTTGAAGGGGTGAACAAGACCAGTGGCAACCAAAACAAGGCCAATCAATGGCGCAATTCCTTCAAGCTAGAGATAAGCCGCCTTGCGTACTACCTTAGCGACTCTACCCAATCGATAAAAAAGCAGGCAAGCACACCAATCAAAAAAGCCCTTTGCAAAATTGAAAAGCAGCTGAATTCAGGCGGCTGCAAGCCCAATCCCACAGCTCCCGCCAGTAAACTTTTGAGCTCGCAGTTAACCCGCTTATTACGCGCTTTTTGCCCCGGCGGGGCTGGCCTGACCCGCGCTGCGCAAAAAATACTCAAAAAAAATCCAGTTAAAGCCGGTTTATGCGTTCCTGCCGCATCCCCGTGCAGGTATAATGCGCGCCTTTTTAACGCCAGCTTCCCGCCCTTTGGGCGCGTCTACCCAAGAGAAACCCCACGTGACAGATCAATCAGCCATCGAAAAACTGCGCAATATCGCCATCATCGCCCACGTTGACCACGGTAAAACCTCCATGGTTGACCAGTTACTGCGTCAGTCCGGCACCCTCGACCGCCGCGAAGATACCGGCGACCTGATCATGGACAGCAACGACCAGGAGCGCGAGCGCGGCATTACCATCCTGGCCAAAAACACCGCCATCAAATGGAACGACTACCGCATTAACATCGTAGACACCCCCGGGCACGCCGACTTTGGCGGCGAGGTGGAGCGTGTACTGTCGATGGTGGACTCTGTATTGCTGATCGTGGACGCTGTGGGCGGCCCCATGCCACAAACCCGCTTTGTAACCTCCAAGGCGTTCGAGCAGGGTTTGAACCCGATTGTGGTCGTGAACAAAATCGACCGCCCGGGCGCGCGCCCCGAGTGGGTAATCGACCAGGTGTTCGACCTGTTTGACCGCCTGGGTGCCACCGACGAGCAGTTGGACTTCCCCATTGTTTACGCCTCGGCCCTTAACGGCGTTGCCGGCCTCGACCCGGAAGATATCGCCGAAGACATGACCCCGCTGTTCCAGATGATTGTCGACAAAGTGCAACCACCTAAGGTTGACCTGGACGGCCCCTTCCAGATGCAAATCTCCGCCCTGGACTACTCCAGCTACGTGGGCGTAATCGGTATTGGCCGTATCACCCGCGGCAGCCTGGCGCCCAACCAACAGGTGGTTGTGGTTGACCACGAAGGCAACCAGCGCAAAGCGAAAGTATTGCAAGTGATGGGTTACCACGGCCTGCAGCGCATCGAAACCGACCGCGCCTACGCTGGCGATATCGTCTGTATTACCGGTGTGGACAAGCTGGGTATCTCCGACACCCTCTGCTCGCCCGATTGCGTAGAGGCGCTGCCGGCGCTGTCAATCGACGAGCCCACCGTGAGCATGACCTTCCAGGTGAACGATTCGCCCTTCGCCGGTAAAGAAGGCAAGTACGTTACCAGCCGCAATATCAAAGACCGTCTGGAGCAGGAGCTGATTGCCAACGTGGCGCTGCGCGTGCAACAGGGCGACTCGCCAGACAAATTTATCGTCTCTGGCCGCGGTGAACTGCACCTGTCGGTACTGATCGAGAACATGCGTCGCGAAGGCTATGAACTGGGCGTATCCCGTCCCGAAGTAGTACAAAAAATTGTTGATGGCGTTGTGCACGAGCCCTTTGAGCAAGTGGTGATCGACGTTGAAGAGGAGCACCAGGGTAAGGTGATGGAAGAACTCGGCCTGCGCAAAGGCGAGCTGACCAACATGGAACCGGATGGCAAAGGCCGTATCAAGCTGGAATTTTTGTGCCCCTCGCGCGGCCTGATCGGCTTCCGCGGCCAGTTCCTGACCATGACCTCCGGCTCCGGCATCATGACCAGTATTTTTGACCACTACGGCCCGGTTAAAGAGGGTGAAGTGGCCAAGCGTCAAAACGGCGTGCTGGTCTCCATGGTTAAAGGCAAAACCCTGGCTTACGGCCTGCACCCGCTGCAGGATCGCGGTCGCCTGTTCCTCGGTGCCGGCGTGGAAGTTTACGAAGGTCAGATCGTGGGGATTCACTCGCGCTCCAACGACCTGGTGGTAAACCCCACCAAGGCCAAGCAATTAACCAACGTGCGCGCTTCCGGTACCGACGATGCCCTGACCCTGTCACCACCAATCCGTCACACCCTGGAACAGGCGCTGGAATTTATTGAAGACGACGAGCTGGTGGAAGTGACCCCGCAATCGATTCGTCTGCGCAAAAAGCTGCTCACCGAAAACGAGCGCAAGCGCGCCAACAAGTAATGGCGTTAATGCGGTAAAAAAATCCTCAGGGTGCAAGCTCTGGGGATTTTTTGTTTAAGCGGGCATACTCCTGAGCCACAGCATTGTTGAACACGCCATGGATACCTATTTACTCCTTTCACTTTTTGCCCTGGGCGCCTTTACCGGATTTTTTGCCGGCCTTTTTGGCATTGGCGGCGGCGGTATTATGGTGCCCATGCTCAGTCTGATCTTCAGTCGCGCTTTTGGCGGCGAACAGGTGGTGCATATGGCCCTGGCCACCTCCATGGCGGCGATTGTACCCACCGCTATCGCCAGCCTGCGCGCCCATCACCGGCGCCAGGCGGTGCTCTGGCAGGCGGTGCTGCGCCTGGCGCCGGGCATTTTACTCGGCACCTTTGCTGCAACGTTTATTGCCAGCCATTTGTCGGCGCGGCCTTTGGCGATTTTATTCTCCTGCTTTATGAGCTTTGTCGCCCTGCAGATGATTGTTAACCGCAAGCCCCAGCCCGCGCGCCAGTTACCCGGCACGCTGCCGCTAATGGCAACCGGAACCGGCATTGGCGGCATCTCCGCATTGGTCGCCATAGGCGGCGGGACCCTCACAGTGCCTTTTTTACTCTGGTGCAATGTGGCCCTGCCAGCAGCGATTGGTACTTCTGCGGCGGTCGGTCTGCCCATCGCCTGCGCCGGTGCACTGGGCTACTGGGTTAACGGCCTGGCGGTGAGTGGCTTGCCCGCCCATACCCTGGGCTATATCTACTGGCCGGCAGTGGTTGCCATGGCTGCCGCCAGCGCCTTTACCGCGCCTATGGGCGCAAGCTGTGCGCACCGCATACCAACAAAATTACTTAAAAAATTATTTGCGCTTTTACTGGTGGGGCTGGCTC
>CBINKF010000006.1:0-16641 GCA_966251115.1 uncultured Cellvibrio sp. | reverse complement strand
CTGCAAATCAGTTGGCGGCCTGCTCTATGCGCTGGATCATCACCGCGGCAGCGAGGAGCATCAGCTGGGCGAGGCGTACCACGATCCCCAGCTCTATGATGCTGACGCCGGGCGCATGGACAGTTTTCGCGAATTTCGCCGCACCCTGCAGCGCGCGCAATTGGAAGATACCGTAGTGCCTATAGTCGCGCCGTCAAAACTTGCCGCACGCCACTGGGCCACGCCTCTGTCGATGGTGTTTATCGATGGAGGTCACAGTATGGAAGCAGCGCTCAACGACTACCGCTGCTGGAGCGGCCATATCCAGCAGGGCGGCTGGCTCGCCATTCACGATGTCTTCCCCAACCCCGCCGACGGTGGTCGCCCGCCCTTTGAAATCTGGCAGCTGGCGAAAAACTCCGGGCTGTTTGAGGTGCTGCCGCTGATTAAAACCCTGGGGCTTTTGCGTCGGCTTTAATTATCGGCCGGCTTTAATCACCGGACGACTTTAAGCATTATTTAATTACCCAGATAATGGCGGCGCCCAGGCGCCAGCTCTGCTGGCTTTTCGCCAAAGGGCTGCCGCTGATTTGGCTGTTATCCAGCTGATCGTAGCGGGCAAAGAGTGCCAGGCGCAGCTGCTTGTCCCAAATATCCAGGGCGCGCAGCCCGGCCACCTGGGTCGACCAGCCGCTGTAACCGCCAGCGGCATCAAACGCGGGGCGAGCTTCGGTCGCGTAAATTGGGTCCACCTGGTAATAGTGATCCTGATATTTTTCATCGGCAAAGCTCAGCCCCAGGCGATAACTCAGGTTCCAATCGGCCAGGCGCTGACGGTAGAGCAGCTGCGGCTGAAACACCTGACCCATATAGCCGGAGTCGTCATCACCCAGAGCGAAGACCGCGCGCCAGGGCAGTTGCAACTGCAAGCCCTGGCGCAAACTGGGGCCAGTTAAACGTATATTGAACGAGGGGCCAAGCTCAGCGGTGGACCCGAGTTTGGGCATGCCGGTGCGGGCTTTATTCTTGTCGGCGTCGGGGGTGACATTGGCGCTGGCACTCAGGCTGAACTCGAGGTTATCCGAGTGGAAAAAGTTACCCCTGACGCCCTCGCGGTCGGAGCGAATATATTTACCGCGATAGATCACATAAGGAATAGCTGCGGTGTAGCTGCGGTATTCGTCCGCGCCGCGATAGTCAGGGCCATAGAGCGAGCCCAGGCCAAGGCCCAGCTCCCATTTTTTATTCACGTCCTTTTTCTCGGTACCCTTATTGTCTGCACCTTTATTCTCAATACCCTGGGCAACTACCCCTGACGAAATCCAACTTAAAAAAGCAAAAGCCATCAACAAACGAAATTTCACCTGACCATCCCCTGTATAATTCGCGAGCCAACCCCGGCGCGGCGAACTTCTTTGTCCAATCGCGCCTGGCCGCCATTCTAGCCGTTTTTATCTGCCGTTAAGGCACCAGGAATTATTCGTGACCAGCCAATCCTTTAGTGAATTAGCCCTCAGCCAAGCCATGCTCGATAACCTCGCCAGTCTGGACTACCTGCGTATGACCGAGATACAGGCGCAGAGCCTGCCGCTGGTATTGGCGGGGCGCGACCTTATCGCCCAGGCCAAGACCGGCAGCGGTAAAACCGCTGCTTTTGGTATTGGCCTGCTGGAAAAGCTGGATGTGAAAAACTACGCGGCGCAAAGCCTGGTGCTCTGCCCCACGCGCGAGCTGGCCGATCAGGTGGCCAAAGAGCTGCGCCGCCTGGCGCGCCTGACCCACAATGTCAAAATCCTCACCCTCTGCGGCGGCGTGGCCATAGGCCCGCAAATCGGTTCGCTGGAGCGCGGCGCACACATAGTGGTGGGCACACCGGGGCGCATAGTCGATCACCTGCGCAAGGGCACCCTCAAGCTGGATAACATCAACCAGCTGGTGCTGGACGAGGCTGACCGCATGCTCGATATGGGCTTTGCCGAGGATATAGACGCGGTGCTGGCGGCCACGCCCGAATCGCGCCAGACGCTGCTGTTCTCCGCCACCTACCCCAAAAATATCCAGCAGATGAGCGCCCGCTGCCAGCGCGACCCGGTGCTGGTGAAGGTGGAAGCCCTGCACGATCAACAGCAGATAGCACAGCATTTTTATGAGCTGCGCGATACAGATTCCAAGAGCCGTGCCATCACCGATTTGCTCAAGCATTTTCAGCCCCAGAGCTGCATCATTTTTTGCAACACCAAGGTCGACTGCGATGCCTTGGCGCAATCATTACAAGCGGAAAAACTCGACGCCCTGGCGCTGCACGGCGATATGGATCAAAAAGAGCGCGACAGGGTGCTGGTGCGCTTCGCCAACAAAAGCTGCCCGGTGTTGATTGCCACCGATGTGGCGGCGCGCGGGATAGACATTAAAAATCTGGATGCGGTGATTAACTATGATTTGGCGCGCGACAGCGAAGTCCATGTGCACCGCATAGGCCGCACTGGTCGCGCCGGTGAATCCGGCCTGGCGCTGAGCCTGGTGGCACCGGAGGATATAGTGCGCGTCAATCGCATTGAGGATTATTTAAAACAGCCGATTCAGCTGGAGCGGGTGCCCGAGCCGCAGCACCAGATGCTGCCCTTCCCGGAAATGGTTACACTCAATATCGACGGCGGCAAAAAAGATAAATTGCGCCCCGGCGATATTATCGGTGCACTTACCAAAGATGCAGGATTGCCCTTTGAGCAGATAGGCAAAATTGATATGTTCGACTTTGCCGCCTATGTGGCGGTGCACAAATCCATCGCCAAGCCGGCGCTTAAACAATTGCAGGATGGTAAATTAAAGGGGCGAAAATTCCGCGCGCGCAGGCTCTGAAATATCTGCACTGCCCCCACAAAAAAAGCCGACACAATTGCGTCGGCTTTTTTTGTGGGCGCGGGTAAAAATCAATGCAGCACATTGCCGCCCAATAATTTGCGCACCTCTTCGGTATTGAAGTGATAGTGTTGATTGCAGAATTGGCAGTCGATATCAATACTGCCGTTTTCGATGAGCAGCTCTTCCACTTCCTCTCGTCCCAACGTCATAAGCGCGTCGGCGCTGCGCTGATAGGAGCAGCTGCAGGCAAACTGCATATTCGCCGGCTCAAACAGGCGTAGATGCTGCTCGTGAAACAAGCGGGTAAGTATTGTGGCGTGATCCAGCTCTAGCAGCTCTTCGGCTTTTACCGTGTCGGCCAGGTGGGCGATGGTTTCCCAGCGATCCTGATTTTCTTCGGCGGTGGCGGTTTGAATGGGCAGAGCCTGAATCAGCAGGCCGCTAACCCGCGTGTCGCTGACCGCAAACCAAAGACGGGTGGCCAATTGTTCGGATTGCTGGAAATAGTGCTCCAGACAGCCGGCCAGGTTTTCTGCATCCATGGGCACTATGCCCTGGTGGCGCTGGGGTTCAAAACTGATCACCAGAACCCCCTGGCCGAGCAGCTGTTGCAGGCTGCCGTTTTCAGCCAGCTCTTCATCCAATTCCAGCTCGGGGTTCATACGCACTATGCCGCGCAGGTGGTTGTGGTGGTTGCACTCGGCCATGATGGTGGAGATGGCGCCGTCGCCGCGCGCCTGCAAAATAATGCGCCCTTCAAATTTAAGAGTGTTGGTAATTAAGCCCACAGCGGCGAGAAATTCACCCAACAGCTGGCGAATGGCTTTGGGGTGGGGGTTGTGACTGAGTACCTGGCGATAACTGTCGTCGAGGGTGACAATTTCGCCGCGTATATCGCAGTTGTCGAACAAAAAGCGGTGCAGTAAATCTGGGCTGGACATGGGTTACCTTGTTAACAATCTACAAAATATTTTAACGGCAGTTGGCCGCGATAACGGCTTTGGCTTCGGCAATTTTTTACTGGCGCTGCGCTTCTGTTGCGCAAGGTTTAGTCCTCATCACCCAGCAGGTTTACACGCTGGAAGCGGTGGATTTGGCGGCGCTCTTTTTTGGTCGGTCGGCTGTCGCCTGCAATAAAAGCACCCAGCCCGGCTTTGCGTTCGGCGCGGCGCTTTTCGCGCTCGGCCTGGCTCTCGGCGGTCTCCTCGTAGAGCAGCGCCGCTTCGGGCGCACCGCGGCGCTGGCCGCTCAGGGCTTTGACAACAACGACTTTTTCATCCCAGTCCTGGCGAATGCTTAACACCAGGCCCAGGGTGACCTCTTTACTGGCTTTAATGCGCTGACCGTCGCAGTGAATTTTGCCGCCGTCTATGGCCTGCTTGGCGAGGCTGCGGGTTTTAAAAAAGCGCGCGGCCCAGAGCCATTTGTCGATGCGGATTTTATCGTCCTCATCGTCATCTGCTAAATCGTGTTTGGGTTTGTTTTTTGCCATAGCTATAAAAATACTTAAGCTGCACTGGGTGGCATAATTTCGTCGAAGTGTTCTATCGCTGGGAACTGCTCCATGCGCCGCGCCTGCTGGCTGTCGGGCTGGTGAATCCCCAGCAGGTATTTTATGCCGTAGGTTTTGGCAGATTCGAGGATGCGCGCGGTATCGTCGATAAATAAAGTGCGCGCCGGATCGAAACCTTCGCGCGCCTGCAGCTGTTGCCAAAAGCGCTGCGATTCCTTAGGTTCGTTAAATTCATGGGATGACACAATCACATCCAGCAGTTGATCAATTTGTGTGACTTCCAGCTTTAGACCCAGGCTTTTGGGGTGGGCGTTGGTGACCAGCAGCACTTTTTTACCCAGAGCGCGCAGGCGCATCAGGAATTCGCCCACATGGGGGCGCATCTGGATTTTGTGCATCACCTCGCGTTTAAGGCTGGGAATATCCACTTGCAGCTTGTCGGACCAAAAATCCAGACAGTACCATTGCAGGGTACCCTCGTAACTTTTGATATCCTCATTGAGTTTGCGATTGGCGCTGTCGCGATCCAGGCCGTGAATTTCGGCATAGCGCGCCGGCAGGTGGTCGAGCCAAAAAAAGTTGTCGAAGTGGAGGTCCAACAGGGTACCATCCATATCCAGCATAACTGTGTTTATTTCATTCCAGTTAATCTGCATAAAACCTTTCATTCATTGGGTGACTGAGCGCTTTATGACCAAGCCCCAGATATTGCAGCGTGCCACGGTGGCGCGCAGTCGATTGTTCCGCGCCGACGAAATCCACCTGCGCTTTGCCAATGGTGAAGAGCGCACCTATGAAAAACTCTGCACCGGCGGGCCGGGCGCGGTGCTTATTGTACCCTTGCTGGACGAAAATACGGTGCTTTTGGTGCGCGAATATGCCGTAGGTTTAGAGGATTATCACCTGGCCTTGCCCAAGGGCGCGATTGATAAGGGCGAGGAGCTAATGGCTGCCGCCAATCGCGAGTTGATGGAGGAGGTGGGTTATGGCGCGCGCAGGCTGCAATTTTTAAAGAAGGTGAACCTCTCGCCAGCCTATATGGAGCATGGCATCAATATTATCCTGGCCCAGGGGCTCTATCCGCGCCGCCTGGAGGGCGACGAACCGGAACCTATCGAAGTGGTGCCCTATCCCCTCGCCAATTTGAGCGAGCTGGTGATGCGCGCCGATGTCTGCGAAGGGCGCAGCATTGCGGCGCTGTTTTTAACCCGCGAGTACCTGAATGGCCATTTCCAACCGGACCAGGCGCCCGTGGATCTGCCGCCAATTACCGATTAACCCGCGCTAGGAAAGGAATGGCAGATGGCAAGTCCCATCACTCCAAATGTCATCGAACAATTGCAACTGTTGGTGCACCAGGCGGGGGACGCCATTATGGCGGTCTACCAGCGGCGCGACAGCTATCAGGTGCAGGTCAAGGGCGACGATTCGCCCTTGACCGCTGCGGACTTGGCCGCCCAGGCAATTATCAGCAAAACCCTGCCCGCGATTCTCAAGTTGCCGCAAGTTTCCGAGGAGGGCCAGCTTTGCAGCTTTAACGAGCGCAAAGAGTGGGGCAGCTATTGGCTGGTGGACCCGCTTGATGGCACCAAGGAGTTTATTGCTGGAAGTGGTGAATTTACGGTCAATATTGCCCTGGTTCGCGACCATTTACCGGTGCTGGGCATAGTTCACGCGCCGGTGCTGGATAGCACCTACCTGGGTGTGCTGGAGGCGAGTGACAGCCAGTGGCTGGGCGCCTGGAAGTCGCAGGGGGGCGGCGCTTGGCAGGCCATTCGCTGTGATCAGCTGGCCCCGCGCCACAGCCAGGCGCAACCGCTGCGGGTGCTGTTTAGCCACAGACACAGTACCAACGCCACCCAGGAGCTAATCGCCCGCCTGCAAGCTGCCTGGCGCGGAGGTTTGCAGCCGGCCAGCGCCGGCAGTTCGCTCAAGTTTTGCCTCATCGCCGAAGGCGCTGCCGACTTTTATCCGCGTTTGGCGCCCACCTGCGAGTGGGACACGGCGGCAGCCCAGGCGGTGTTGGTGGCCGCAGGTGGCGCGGTGGTAACCGCGCTGCAGCAGGCGGAGGGAGAAAACCTGACGGCGGGCCTGGCGCCACTGCGCTACAACCTGCGCGAGGACCCAATTAATCCCTTCTTTTATGCTTTTGGCGACAGCCAGTTTGACTGGCGCAGGCTTTTGCTACCTCGGGCTCCTTAGGGGAATCGTCCCGCGCCCCTGCGGGCGCAGATTTATAGTTTCCCGGTAGGGGCCGCTTATAACCTTGGTTCTCAGGGCTAGAGAAAAAAATATTCTAAGTATTATTTGGTCAAGTTTTGGCCGTCTGTTCTAGCCTTTATTAATAGGGCAGCGGCAATTGGCCTGACGCCAAAAGCCCTGTATCAACCACCGCTCTGCGGTTGTACGCGGGCAGAGCAGCCGCAGTTAAATAGCCGCAGTTAAATAGGGAGAGCTTTTATGAAAAGGCACAGCAAAAATCTCAAGGCAGACGTAAACACCAACCGCGCTGATTTAATGCGCGCCAAGCTAATACGCGAAATTTCCGACTATGAGCGCCAACTCGCGGAGCTCAAGCCAGTGGGCAATCGCGTCGATTTTACCCTGATGCAAACCTACAAGGAGCTGATTAGTGCGCGCCAGGAAATGCTGCGCCGTCTGCCGGTGCATTACTAGCCCCGGCCCCTTAGCTGGCGCGGCAGACCGCAGTTGTTCAGGCGCGGGCTCGCTCCGGGTCGCGCAGTGAAAAGCGTGGATCTGCCAGGTATTTGGGGCGCGTCAAATCGGCGAGCCCCGGCGAGCGAACTTCGGCGCTGGGGCATTGCGCGTGCGTTTGGCTGGCGAGCCAGTCGCCAACCCTGTCCAGGGGCATGGGGCGCTGAATAAAAAACCCCTGCACCTGATCGCAGCCCATCTGAGCCAGGCAGCTAATCTGCTCCCAATTCTCTGCACCTTCGGCCACCACGGTTAAACCCAGTGCCTGGGCGATAGACACCAGCCCCTGGCTGATGTCCCAGTCGACCCGGTTGCCGGGTAGTTCGGCCACAAAGCTGCGGTCGATTTTGATGACATCCAAAGGCAGGGTGCGCAAATAGGTGAGCGAGCCGTAGCCTGTGCCAAAATCATCCACCGCCATACGCACACCCAGATCGCGACAGCGCAACATAATGCGTTTGGCGCGTTCCAGGTCTTCAATCATGGCGGTTTCGGTGATTTCCACCACCAGGCGCTGGCCCAGGCCAGGGTATTGACTGCAGATGTTTTGCAGCTCCAGCAAAAAGCTGGGGTGCACAAAATGGCGCGCCGAAATATTGATATGCAGATCCGGCCGCTGATTGTGCGCGGCCCAGCTCTGGTATTGACGCCCGGCCTCGCGCAATACCCAGTTACCGAGGCGATATTCCAGATCGCCGCGCGCTGCCTCCAGCGCCTGAATTAAAGGGCCGGCGGAAATGATCTCACCATCGGCGCGACGCCAGCGCAGCAGCGCTTCAAAACCTACCAGCGACAAATCTTTCATCAGGCAAATGGGTTGATACCAGAGCTGCAGTTGCTCGCGCTCCAGGGCCTGCTCCAAATCGACGGTGGAGAAACGCGCCTCGCTGTGGGCGGTGCGCGGCAGGGACGCGCGCACATAGGTGTCGCCGCCCTGGGATTTGGCGGCGTACATGGCGGCGTCGGCTTTGCGCAGTAGTCCGGTTTCATCGCTGCCATCGAGTGGCGCCAGGACTACACCTATGCTGCCACTCAGGCGACCGCGTCGGCGGCCCTCGCCAAAGGGGGCGCGCAGCGCCTGGAGGAAGCGGCGCGCGAGCAGGTCTATATGGCCGGCGTCGCATTCGGCAATAATTAAAAACTCATCGCCGCCCAAGCGGCCGATTAAATCACCTTTGCGCACCACATCGCCCAGGCGCCCCGCCAGGTCGCGCAATAACAGGTCGCCGGTCTCATGGCCCCAGTGGTCGTTGGCGGCCTTTAATCCATCTACATCTATGTAAAAGAGCGCGAAACTGCGGTTGTAGCGCTGCAGTCGCTGCAGTTGCAAATCCAGCGCGGCGAGGATTCCGCGTCTGTTTAGCAGGCGCGTCAGCGGATCGATAGTGGCCAGCTCGTGCAGCTGACGCTCCAGCTTTTCGCGGTGGCAGGCAACTGCAATTTGGCTGGCAATACGCTCGGCCAGGGCGAGCAATTCAGGCGAAATGTCGGGGGCGCTGAAGCTGCCATCCTCACCCGCAAACCAGGAGGAGGCCAGCACCCCGAGGAGTTGATCGGAAGAGACCAGTGGAATCACCAGATTGGCTTTTAGACCGGCGTTAACCAACTGCGCCATGGCATCCGGCGCCGCCGGATAATTGGGGATAAATATGCTGGCTTTGGCGCCCAGCGCGCGCCCCGAAATGCCCGATTTGGCGGGAAACCTCAGGCCTTTAAAGGCGTCGAGCAAATGCGTTCGCTCACCTTCAAAGAGTTTGTATTCCAGAGTTTCGCCCAGGACGTCGAGCAGTGTCAGCGCGGTGCCATCGGCACCCAGCAGCTGGCGCACGGCGCCGGCGGCCTTGCGAAAAAATTGGTGAAAGTCCGGTTCAAGGGTTAGTGCATCCATGGCAGCAAGCAGTGAGGGAACTGCTGTGCGCAGTAGCAGGGGATTGTTCATCGGACAAACTCGGACTGGCGCCCTAGGCTGGGCAAATAATATTTCGCCCCTGGTTTTAGCAATTTGCTTGCCATTACCCCAGGCCGGTCCTGCTCGGGCATATTTTGCGCGTTTGAGGTATTTTCCAGGCTGTTTTTCGCTGAACAATCCCCAGAATGCGGCGGAACTGCCTTGGCCTGCACCAAAGCAGTTCAGATTGTGACTGTGACTATATGCGCACTTGCGCTACAAAATTACAAGGCTTGTGGCGGCTGTCCAGCTGCTCGCGGATGATGCCATTCCAGGCGGTGGCACAGGCGCCGGTAGAGCCGGGCAGGCAAAAAACCAGGGTGCGATTAACCAGGCCGGCGAGCGCGCGCGACTGGATGGTGGAGGTGCCTATTTCGCGGTAGGAAATCTGGCGGAACAGCTCGCCGAAGCCCACCACGGTTTTGTCCAGCAGCGGGGTTACCGCCTCCACGGTGGAATCGCGCCCGGCAAAGCCTGTGCCTCCGGTAATCAACACCACCTGGGCTTGGGCATCGACTATCCATTGCGAGAGCACGGCGCGTATCTGGTAGATGTCGTCCTTAACCAGATCGCGTGCATACAGTTGGTGCCCGGCTTCGCGCAGCAGATCCTCCAGCTTTTGCCCGGAGGTGTCTGTCTCGTGAGTGCGGGTGTCAGATACGGTAAGTACACAGATGTTTAACGGGGTAAAGTCGCTGCTGCAGGACATAGGGTTCTCTGTATAAAAGTTGTAATCAAAACTGTGTTGCGAAATTGACTGGCGCTTTAGCCACCGGTCATATTCATAAAGCGCAGAATCTGCGGCTCGGTATCCAGATCAAAATCGTGCTTTTCCGGTTTGATCGCCATGGCCCCCAGCAGCTGCTGATTCAGGGTTTCCGCGCAATAAGTCGCAGCGCGCAGGGTTGGGCGCAAATCGATGCTGTGCTCCTGACCCAAACACAGCAGTAATCGACCGGTTGCGGTAACCCTTACGCGATTGCAGTCGCCGCAAAAATTGTGTGAGTGGGGCGAAATAAAACCTATGCGCGAACCATAACCCGGCACCTGCCAGAAACGCGCCGGGCCGGGGGCGGCGCCCGGTCGGCCCGGCTGTGGTTGGAGGTTAAAGCGCTGGCTGATGGTCAAGCGCAGCTCTTCGCTGCTGACAAACTCGGCCGCGCGCCCGTGTTCATCTATCCGCCCCAGGGGCATCTCCTCAATAAAACTCAGGTCCAGGCCTTCCTCCAGGGCAAAGGCGACCAGGTCGGCCGCCTCTTCCGCGTTATAGTGTTTGAGCGCCACGCAGTTAAGTTTGATGCGCGCGAACCCGGCTTCCTGAGCGGCTTTTATACCATCCAGTACCTGGCTGAGTTCACCTACACGAGTCATACGTTTAAAACGCTCGGGGTTGAGGCTGTCCAGGCTGATATTGACGCGCTTGACGCCCGCCGCGTGTAAATCCCGCGCGAACTGGCGCAAGTGGGTGCCATTGGTGGTCAGGCAGAGTTCCTCCAGGCCGGGGAGCTGGCCGAGATTGCGCGCCAGCTCCACAATGCCGCGACGAATTAGCGGCTCACCCCCGGTCAGGCGCAGCTTTTTTACGCCCAGGTCGACAAAGGCTTTGCCCAGGCGGGTGAACTCTTCAATGCTCAGAACCTCGGCGCGCGGTAAAAAGGTCATCTCCTCCGCCATGCAATACACGCAGCGCAGGTCGCAGCGATCAGTGACCGAGAGGCGCACATAGGTGATCTGGCGATTAAAGCTGTCTACTAACGTCATAGGGAAACCGGGTTCTGAACTGGGGAGGTATATCCAAGTTTAATGCCATGCGCCTCCAGTTTAATGCCATGGGGCTCCAGTTTAATGCTATGGGTCTATGGCTGTCTGTGTGCAAGTGGATAGCAGGCGGATAAGGCCTGGTGTTTTCTCAAAAAACACTGTTCCAAAATGGTGATTTTACGCGCTTTGGTGGGGTGAAAAGCCATGGATTGGGAAAATTCTCCGGCAGCCGCTAAGCCTGTTTAAGAATTTGGGCGAAAAAATAATCACAAAAATACAAAATGCACGATTATGGATCTCAGTGCACTGCTTGTTTGTGTTTATGTGGTGCAATTATAAAAATATTTAATTTTAATTTTTGCATTAATAAAGAGCGCATTCGCACCAAATAAAATCATTTTTATTTGTAGTTGAGCGAATTAAATGCGCGCGCGCTTTTAAATTTGCGTCAAATTGAAATTATAAGTAACTGAAATTATTAATAAAAAAAATAGAAATTTGCAGAAAACGTTGTTGGCATCTGGTTTGCAATCCCCCTCTTGTACGCAAACACAGCAGGTGCTGCCATGAACCAGAATCGCTCAATCAGTGCAAATCTCTCCCTGACCCAGGTGGCTAAAACCTGCGTTAAGTCTTTTGAGCAGCTGTCGCGCAAAGAATCAGACCGCTCAGGCGGCGCCGCTAAAAAATCTCGCGCCGGTAAAGTCTGGCTGGTGGGTGCAGGCCCGGGCGATGCTGAGCTACTCACCCTTAAAGCCCTGCGCGCGATTAACGAAGCGGACATTATTTTCTTTGATTACCTGGTGAGTGCCGAGATACGTGCGCTCTTCCCCAAAAGCACCCCTGCGCGCTATGTGGGCAAAGCCAAAAACCAGCACAGCATCGCCCAACAGGACCTCAACCAATTGTTGGTGGAGCAGGCGCTGATGGGTTTGAAAGTTTGCCGTTTAAAAGGCGGCGACCCTTTTGTGTTTGGTCGCGGCGGTGAAGAATTGCTGGAGCTGCGCAGCGCTGGCATAGACGCGGAAGTGGTGCCAGGCATCACCTCCGCCTCCGGCTGCAGCACCTACGCCAATATTCCCCTGACCCATCGCGGTATCTCCCAGGGCTGTACTTTTGTCACTGGCCACGCGGAAAAATCCCTGGATGTTAACTGGAAAGCCCTGGCGCAACTCAACCACACCCTGGTGTTTTATATGGGCCTGACCCGCGCCGAAGAGATCGCCAGCCAATTGCTCGCCGGCGGCCTGGATGCCAGCACCCCGGTGGCCATTATTGAGAATGGCTGCCGCGCCAACCAGCGCGACATTATTACCGACTTGAGTGATTTCCCCGCGGCGGTATTGCGCGAGCAGGTGCAATCGCCCGCGCTGATTCTGGTGGGCCAGGTGGTGAATTTAAAACAGCAGCTGGAGGCCGACTCCATGCAGGAATTTATTGCCAGTCAGGCCATGGCGACTGGCCTGCCGCAATACCTGTTGGCCTAAACGATTTTAAAAAATGAAACCCTGGCACTCGCCCAGGCAACCGCATACAGATTAGAGAACCCGAGAGGCAGATATGAAGAAGCGCATTCTTGTTGTTGGCAACGGTATGGTGGGCCACAAATTTATCGACAACCTGGTAAACCACGAACAGGCCGATGAATACAAAGTGATTACATTTTCCGAGGAGCCGCGCCTGGCTTATGACCGCGTGCAGCTCTCCAAATATTTTTCCGGTTCAAGCGCCGAAGACCTGGCCCTGACCAACGCGGATTACTACAACGAAAAATCCGTAGAATTTATTTTGAAAGACAAGGTGGTTGATCTCGACTTCGACAACAAAGAAGTGATCACCGCCTCGGGTCGCCGCGAAGGCTACGACAAACTTATTCTCGCTACTGGCTCCTTCCCCTTTGTGCCGCCCATCCCCGGCAACAATGGCGAACACTGTCTGGTTTATCGCACCATTGAAGATTTGGAAGCTATTACCGCCTCCGCCACCGTTAGCAAAGTCGGTGTGGTAGTGGGTGGCGGTCTGCTGGGTTTGGAAGCGGCTAACGCGCTCAAGCAAGCAGGCCTGGAAACTCACGTAGTGGAATTTGCACCGCGCTTAATGGCCGTTCAATTGGATGAAGGCGGCGGTAAATTGCTGCGCCGTAAAATCGAAGCCCTGGGAGTAAAAGTTCACACCCAAAAAGCCACCACCGAAATTGTGGCTGGCACCGAGGCGCGCTATCGCATGAATTTTGCCGATGGCAGCCATCTGGAAACCGACATGATTTTGTTTTCCGCCGGTATTCGCCCGCAGGATGAACTGGCGCGTAAGTGCGGCATTCAAATCGGCGAGCGCGGCGGCATAGTGGTGGACAACAACTGCCAGACCAGCATCAAAGATGTTTACGCGGTGGGCGAGTGCGCCCTGTGGAACAACCGCATTTACGGCTTGGTAGCGCCCGGCTATCAAATGGCGAAGGTGGCTGTGTCGCACATCACCGGCGGCAGCGAGCAATTCCTCGGCGCAGACATGAGCACCAAACTCAAATTGATGGGCGTGGATGTGGCTTCGGTGGGCGATGCCCACGGCAGCACTCCCGGCTCACTCAGCTACACCTACAGCAACGATGTGGAAGAAGTTTACAAGCGCATTATTGTTTCGGCCGACAACAAAAAATTGTTGGGCGCGGTGCTGGTGGGCGACGCTGAAGCCTACGGCACCTTGCAATCCATGTGCGTTAACGGCATGGATCTGCCGGAAGATCCCAACTGTTTAATTCTGCCCAATGTTGAAGGCGGCGGTGCAGCCCTGGGTGTTGATGCACTGCCCGAAGCAGCCACTGTCTGCTCCTGCTACGACGTCAGCAAAGGCGCTATCTGCTGCGCGGTGCAAAACGGCGCGCGCACTATGGGCGATATCAAAGCCGTGACCAAAGCCTCCACCGGTTGCGGCGGCTGCTCCGCACTGGCCAAGCAGGTGATGGATGCCGAACTGACCAAGCTGGGGGTGGAAGTGTCCAATCACATTTGCGAGCACTTCCCCCACTCGCGCAAAGAGCTGGCGGATATTGTTCGCGTTACCCAAATCAAATCCTTTGATGATCTGCTGGATAAACACGGCAAGGGCCTGGGCTGCGATATTTGTAAGCCCGCTGTTGGCTCCATACTGGCATCCAATTTCAACGAATTTGTGTTGGACAAAAAACACATTGGCCTGCAGGACACCAACGATATTTTCCTCGGCAATATGCAAAAAGATGGCACCTACTCCATTGTGCCGCGCATTGCCGGTGGTGAAATTACCCCGGAAAAACTCATCGTGCTCGGCCAGATTGGTAAAGACTACAACCTGTACACCAAAATCACTGGCGGCCAGCGTATTGACCTGTTCGGCGCGCAACTGCATCAGCTGCCGGAGATCTGGAAAAAACTGGTGGACGCCGGTTTTGAAACCGGCCACGCCTACGGCAAATCGGTGCGCACGGTGAAATCCTGTGTCGGTTCAACCTGGTGTCGCTACGGCGTGCTCGATTCCGTGGGCATGGCGATTCAAATTGAAAACCGCTACAAGGGCCTGCGCTCGCCGCACAAACTGAAATTCGCCGTATCCGGCTGTACGCGTGAATGCGCTGAAGCCCAGAGCAAAGACGTGGGCATAATTGCCACCGAAACCGGTTGGAGTTTGTATGTGTGCGGCAACGGCGGTATGCGTCCACGCCACGCCGATTTGTTCGCCACCGGCCTGGACGATGTCACCCTGATTAAATACATCGACCGCTTCCTGATGTTCTACTGCCGCACCGCCGACCGTTTGCAGCGCACCTCGGTATGGTTTGAAAACCTTGAAGGCGGTTTGGATTACCTGAAAAAAGTGGTGATCGAAGACAAGCTCGGCCTGGCCAATGAACTGGAAGCGCAGATGAATACCGTGATTGGCGCCTATCAGTGCGAATGGAAAACTACCGTGGAAAATCCCGAGCTGCAAAAACGCTTCAAACACTTTATCAACAGCCAAGCCAAAGATGACAACCTGGCCTATGTGGTGGAGCGCGAGCAGATTCGCCCGGCAACCGCGCTGGAGCGCAAAAGCCCCAACATTCAGTTTGTTGAGCTGGTTGACTAATACATAGGTTTAGCCCACTGGGGTGGGCCAATAAAAATTTGGAGTCAGTGTAATGAGTGAAAAAATCTGGATTAGTGTGTGTGAGCTGGATGATATTCTGCCGGATACCGGTGTCTGTGCCCTGGTAAACAAACAGCAGGTAGCGATTTTTCGCTCGCGTCGTTTGGAGCAGTTATTTGCGGTGGGCAATTACGATCCTATCGGCGAAGCCAATGTGTTGTCGCGCGGGATTATTGGCTCGCTCGGCGATGAAGTGGTGATTGCCTCGCCGCTGTATAAAGAGCATTACAATCTGCGCACCGGCGAGTGCGTGGAAAAACCCGAATATCAGATCCCTGTCTACGCGGTGCGCGTAGAGGATGGCCTGGTGCAAATTCAGGCCTAGTCATTTTTTTGAGTTTCTCCCGTCTTCTTCGACTGCTTCATGAGTCGGCTTATGGGCAACCTTTTGGGTTGCCCTTTTTTATGCCGAAGTTTTGTTATGGATTTATTTATTGTTAGTGCGAATTAAGTGGATGTCGATAGAGAGCCCAAGTCTAAAAAATTAAAAGCTGACGCCCAGGCCCAGCATGGCAACCCAGGGATCAATACTGACATTCACAGCGGCCGCTTGTGTGCCATTGAGGCTGATGTGGGCGCGCGTGTCTATATCCATCTTCCACAGGGCGGCGTTTACATAAAGGTTTTCGCCAATTTTCCAATCTGCACCCAGTTGATAGGCCAGGCCGGTGGAACTGTCGAGCGATAAATCTGTAGTGCCATCCAGTGCTGTGTCCAGGCTGTTGCTGGTTTTTTCGCTAAAGAAAGTGGTGTAGTTCAAACCCAGACCAATGTAAGGCGTAAAATTGCCGTCGCCCAAGGGGTAGTACTGCAGGGACAGTGTTGGGGGGAGATGTTTGGTGCTGCCAATATCCAACCCATTAAGCGCACCTGTGCCCTTAATGTCGTGCTTAAAGGGCAGGGCCGCCAGCAGTTCGACACCCCAGTGAGACGAATAAAACCAGGTGCCGGAAAATCCGAGGCCAGTGGCACTGTCGACATCGACACCGCCGCCCAGGACACTGCCGCTCGAGGCATCTGGATTAATTTGCACTGCACCCACACGCACCAGTAATTCATTGGCTTCATGGGCGTAGAGAGGGGAGGCTGAGAGAGCAATACAGGCGGCGATAATGAGCGATTTTTTCATGGCTATTTCCTCTGTGACTGATTAGCGGCGACAGTCTTGAGAAAATTTGCTGGGTGCAATTTGATTTGTATCAAAAGGATCAAACACGCAGCAATAAAATTGCCTAGCTGAAATGAATTTGATTTGGCGCAAGTGCGCGTCTGCTTCGAGGTTTTAGAGTGGCCGTGGCTATCACTGTGGTTACCGCTGTACTTGCTGCTGTGCCCGTCGGGGCGCTGGATCAAATGCAATTTATTGCAGAGTGTTATTGCTGAGGGCTGTTGCATGGAGTGTTAATGCACGCGACCTGGGCCGCGCGCATTTTTTTGAATTTAAATCAAGCCTCGGCCTAGAGTTGGTAGACCAGGGTTTGAATGGCATGCGCTGGAATTGTCACTTTGGTTTCCTGTGCGCCCACGTAATAACGGTAACTTACCGGTGTATCGCTGTTATTCATTACCACAGTAGCCAAAGTGCCATCGGTGTTTTTGAACGCGGTGGTTTGCAACACGCTGCGGCTGCTGGTTGCACTGACGCGCTCGGCACCCGGGCGGAAGAACTTGGCGAAATGGCCCAGGTAGTAGTAGCTAGGGG
>CBINKF010000005.1:0-16959 GCA_966251115.1 uncultured Cellvibrio sp. | reverse complement strand
CGCGCTCAATTTGTACAAAAATTCTTAATTCAAACCAATAAAATAGCGACCTATCCACACTCAAGTCAGTCACTTTGTTGTTACTACAATTGAATTGTGTTTGTGCATTTAACCTGGCACAGGTTGCAGCAATTTCTGTGGCGTTATGGTTCACTAAACTGGTCCTCACGAATTGCTAACCACTGGCATGGTGAATGACAAGGTCTTCCCATTCGAAAAATAAAGCGTTACCGGATAAGTGTCGCCCTGCTTTAAATCCCATTTGGGTTTGAGCAGCATCAGGTGCAGTCCACCGGGTGAAAAATGGACACTGTGGCCCGGCTTGATGATTAGATGTTTAAGCATGACCATATTGTCCATGCCATCTTTTTGAACAGATTTATGCATCATGACCATGCCATAGGCGGGGCTGCTAACCTTCACAAGCTCAAATAGTGTTGTTCCTTTATTCTCTAAAGAAAAATATCCCGATCTCGCGGATACACCCGCTATGCCCAGGGGTTGGTGCGCGTCTTTAACCCGTAGTGGCAGGGATGTACTCGATAGGTTTTCTGCGTGCGAACTCAACGCGATTCCGATCAGGCCGCACAGCATTAGCAGTTTCCATAAATAAATTCGGCTGGGCTTAATCATGGTTATCTCCCGGGTGCATGAGTTGAAGCAGGTGGCTGACTATCTGATCCACATCAAACGGCGGATTGATTTTGGCTACCATTCTGGTTTGGGGATTGATCACGGCAATCGACGATGAGTGCGCGACGACATACTGATTTGTACCTGCCAGTTTCCGACCTATGCGGTAGGAGGCCTCCAATCCTTTTACCAGATTATCGATTTGCGCAACCTGGCCGGTAACGCCTATATCAGCCTTATTAAAATGGGCGACATACTGGGCTAAAATAAGTTTGTCGCGCTTCGGGTCAACCGCTAAAAATACAACCTGCGGCATGGCTGCTGGCTTGAGTTTTTGCGACAACTGCTTTTGCACAGCTGCAAGCTTCAGCAGCGAAACCGGGCAGACATCGGGGCAGCTGGTATAGCCCACATAAATCAGCGACCAGTGATGTTGCAAATTATCCAAATTAAATGGGTTACCACGTTGATCCTCCAGTGAAAATGGAGGCAATGCTTTGGGTGGATCCAATGGAAGAAAATTAGCCCAGTTCCCAGCCATCGAAGCGTTAGCAGATAAGCTTCCTATTGCTAACAGCAACAACCATCGAAGAGATTTCATTAGTGCGCTCCTGTCTCCTCGAACGCCGCTAAACTTTCCTTGCGAATCAGCGCCAGACATTCCTTTTTTAATTTTACAAATTGTTCTGTAGTTGCAATTTCAGGTTGTCTTGGGCGATCAATACCAACCTGTAAATCGGCGATAACTGAACCGGGGCTTGCGCTCATAACCAATATGCGATCAGCGAGAAAAATAGCTTCATCAACATCGTGGGTCACAAATAGAACGGTGATGCCGAATTCGGACCAGATATCAAGCAGGTTCTCTTGCATAATTAAACGGGTCTGGGCGTCCAGTGCGCCGAACGGCTCATCCATAAGTAATACACTGGGATAATTTGCCAGGGCGCGGGCGATACCCACACGTTGTTGCATACCGCCAGATAAGTCTCCGGGAAATTTATCGGCAATCTTGCTCAAGCCAATCATCGCCAAAAAGGTATTGGCGAGCGATTCGCATTCCGCCCGCGAATGTCCGGCGAGCTTGGGGCCAAAGGCGATATTTTCGCGAACGGTTTTCCACGGAAATAGTGAATACTGTTGAAAAACCATACCCCGATCTGGCCGTGGGCCTTTTACCGGCTCGCGATCCACCAAAACCAAACCCTTGGTTGGATTTACATAGCCTGCAACTGAGTTGAGTAGCGTGGACTTCCCACAACCCGATGGGCCCAAAATACAAACAAATTGGCCCGGTGGTATATCCAGACTGGTTTCTTTTACCGCGGTGTTAACGGCATCTCCGCGGCCGAAAGAAATACTCAGTTTTTGAATTTCTATATGGCCCTTATCGATTGAATGGTGCCGTAGTTGCTTTGGCTTCGCTCTTTCCATCTGCAATTTGATGTTCATCATCTACCCCATAGATTGGTCGTATTCAATCTCTGATTTCAAGTTTGGATGGTCCGGCCATCATCAACAAAGACCCAAATGCCAGTAAAAACCCAATGACATTAATCCAAATACCAAATGGCTCAAGCCACAGTGACGTTGATATTCCCAAGCCCATCATCGAAAATCCGGCCACCCAGGTGGGGCTTGAGCAGCACACTACCCAGGACATAGTAATTGAGGCCAGGGCGACAAAAGTAACGCCTACACCGCCCGTGACTTTGGATGAGCGAAGGGTTGTAATTGAGCATGTCTGCTTCGCTTCATGTATTAATAAATAACTGGCCGCGACGATTGCTGCGACGGTCATAATGCCAATAAGCTTTACCGGCTCGACATATAAACTCCACTCGGAAATACCTATACCGTAGTCGTAGGTCATATGGCCAATTTCAAGCAGCCATTCGTCCTTGATAATTAGCAAACTGTCTTTCAGCGATGGTGTGGAAGACATAATTTGAATAACGTTTTTTATCCAGTTATAGCTATTTACATAATTTGGTAGTTGTCTAAATTTTAAAATTAACGCGATGACTAAACCGAGATAATAGATAAGGGTCAACGCGAGAGTTATTAGAATCCAAACACCGAACCTTTTACCGATAACGGATTTAATACGCCTTAGTCGGGAAATCATTTATCACCTCATATAATGCGGCTACATTTTCTTTTTCCAGCGCAAGGCTGGTGAGACCATCAATCTAACTAGGAAAGTGGACAATGAACCCAAGCCGCCAATAACTAACATTCCCACAACTATGTTCGGATAGTTAATTAGCGAGTAGGCATTCCAGGTAAAGTAACCAATGCCGTATTGACCTGAAATAATTTCACCGGCCAACAGTGAAAACCAGCTGACGCCCATGCCAATAGACAGGCCGGCGGCAATGGCAGGCAGTGCAGCAGGTAAAACGACATGCCAAAAAACCTGTATGGGTGTAGCCCCAAGTGAACGTGCCGCCCGAACCAATACCTCTGGCGTTTGTTCGACACCGTGCATGGTGTTAATAATGATGGGAAAAATAGCGCCCAGAAACGTAATGTAAATAATGGAGGACTCTTCGGTAGGCCACATTAGAATGGCCAGTGGAATCCAGGCTACCGCTGGGATCGGCCGCACAATTTCGATATAGGGCAGCACAGCGGCACGGGCATATTTAAAACGCCCCACAATCAATCCTATGGCTATCCCAATGAGGACGGCCAAACTATAAGCGATAAAAATTCGTCGTAGGCTTACCAAAATATGAGTGTGAAATTCGGAATCCATCGAGTATTTTAAAAATTCCGACTCCACAGCAGAAGGCGACGGAATGTTTTCAAAATTAATAAAATAATGAAAGTGATAGGCGGTAGCCAAATGCCAGAGGGTTATGCCCAGCGCTATTGATAGGGACCCGACTAAAATTGACTGTAACCGCTGCGACAACATAAATATCGATATGCCTCTGAAGAAGCGATCAAAAGTCAGCGGATTGGTCGCTGGCGCTTCCGTTACTTCGATTTTATTAACATCCGTTTTAATTTTAGTGGCTTGGTGTTGGTCGAATAATTCATCAAAATCATCCTCACTCATCTTCAGTGCTAGACCCTTATTGGCATGTGTCATACTCATAACCATTTACCAGTAAAATGTTTTGTTTTACGTAATATTTCTTGTAAATCCAGCAAGTTGCGCCGGGATATACAAGCCTCGGACGGAAACCTCTGGTTAATGCGCGGCCAATGCCAAGCTATTGATCAGAGGTTTCTTCAACTTAGTTATTAGCTAATTTTGGTTGGGCCGAATCAGCTGGGTCCTCCTGAGCTAATTCCATTTCGGCGGCAATCGCGTCTGCCATATCCATCACGGCTCCACCTTCTGACTTTGCAAATATCTCCGCATCCCGCTTCAATAAAAAGGTCGAGAATCCATCTTTGGATTTAACGTAAAATGCGGTCTTTCCAAAAAGCTTTAACCCAGTCTTTTTGTCGTAAACGTAAGTGGCATTAAGTTTTTGACCGGTATTTTGGAAGTTACCCACAGCGACGAGGAATTTGGCGAGTGTTGGATAATCCGAAACCCCCTCGCGTGAATGCCATATCTCCATCGGTAAGCCCAGGTTGGCAACGGCAGGGTCGACAATAATCGCTTGTTCCTTGGCGTAGTCTTTGTGCATTGCCGCGTAAGCTTTCAGAATGTATTGCTGATCAATCCATTCATTGAAGTTTAGGGCTGGGATGTTTTGCTGCTTGGCGAGAACACTGTGATCCAGTTTAAGTGCCTCAATCCACTCCGGTTTAATCGTTGGGTCCAGCGTTAAAATTCCACCCTTCGAGAAGTATAAATACAGGACTTCCTTTTCAACGCCAGTCCACTTTTCCATATTTTCGGATGCGAGGATTGGGTCGGCTCGAATCCAATCACTGGCGTCATTGATTGCCTCAATAAAGGCAATGGCGATTTCCGGGTACATTTTAAGGAAATCCTCACGTGCCACTACACCGTGCAGATAGGGCACACCAGCTTGGCTGCCATCGAAAATTTTTCTGCCGGTACCGCGAAATTCCATCAGCTCAGACCAGGGACAGAAATCGGCGTGCGCATCAATTTTTTGCGCCGCAATATTGGAAGCGCCGACGGCAGGGCTCTGATTGCGCAAGCCCACCGCATCTTCATTCAAATTGTTATCTTGCATCGCTTTTAAAAGCATGCCCCAGGCCGCGCTGCCCACGGGCACAGAAACGTTTTTCCCCTTTAGTTGATCGATACTGTAAATATCGGAGTTAACCGGAACCACAATACTGTTCCCACTTCCCTTGAGGTTGTAGCCGGTGCCAGAAATGTACTTGGTTCGGAGCGAGTCGGTGGCTTGAAATTTGGCGCCGTTGACGATCAGGGGATAATCTCCCATTACGCCAAAATCCAATTTATTAGCCAGCATCTGGTTGGTAATTGGGCCGCCAGAGGAGTAGTCACTCCAGGCGACGTTATAGGTTGCGTCTGCATATTTACCCGTATGAGGTAAATGCTTTTCCAGCAGTTTTAGTTCTTTAACCACTATGCCTGCACTGTAGGTATCTGTGCACAAACTCTGGTGTCCAATACGAATATCTATCGTTTTAGCACTAACGAAATCAGCCAAAACAATACCCAGCATTACTAACGAAAACGCTCTTGTGAAAACCATTACAGAATCCCCTCTTTTACGTTAATTGACGGATAACCAGCTTGTACTACCATGTTATATCGACTTATTTTAATGGCGCATAAGTCGTGCCAAAAATTAACCAATTTGGTTTTCTGGGATCTAAGTTATTAATTTGTAATGAGTTTTTATTGTTTTTTCAGAATCGTCGTCAAAAAACCTGAGGGGCGAGAAGATTATTTTTTGCGCCGCTAAAGAGCCTGTACACTCAAACGCCACTGTAAAGGTGCAGAAATTTTAAAGCGCATTGACATTGATCAATACAAGCAAGACAAATTTGGGAATTTTTTTGGAGGACTTGCTGGCGATATATTTCCAGCGCTGACAGGCTCGCACCTCTGAACTTATTGCAGGTAATAAGCTTGAGTTAACCATCGCCGCTGGATTGATCAAGAATAAGAAGACGAATAAAAAGAAGAAGTAAATTGAAGTTACAGGAAGAATTGGGGGCGCCGTTAAATAGCCTGTAGCTGCATGGGGGTAGATAAGGCACAGTCACAGCTTGCACCGGCTCGGGAATGGGTGACTGCCTTGAAAACGTATTTCAACTGGCTGCTACTGGAGTGGAGATGGCGTGCAAGAATATCCCAAAAAATACGCAGGTTTTGAATAGTTAAGGGTTTTTTCTCGTACTACAAACCCGGCATTCATGTCTGCCGGGTTTGTAGAATCCTGAGTAATTTTGTCCTAAAAGACTATCTGGAGCTGAAGACGGTTTTCAAGGATGTTTACACTTTTGACATCTGAGCTGTCCTTTTCCAGGCGCCATTTAAGCGATAGCCCTTTGAGTTTGTTATCAAAGTTGTAGCCTAAATCAAAATAGACTGCGTTCCTATCCGGTGCCGTATCAAATGAAAAATCCGAGTAGCTTAGATTGAAAACCAGGTTCTTGGAGAATCCGTATTTAAAGGCGAGTTTGTAAGCGCTACCCGAATCAGTGTTTTCCATAGTTTGCAGCATATTGTTGGTAAACACCGGGGTGGTGGAAAAACTATAGGGTGCTAAAAATGCGCCCTTGTAAAAGGCATCCTGGTTTTGTTGTACCGCGTTGTAATTGAATGTCAGAGTAGCCTTTGCGAACGCTGCACCAAGTTGTAAGCCGTAGAGATTGGAGTCAACCTTGCTGAGCAGCGCGTCGCCGCTCTCTTGCTGATGAATAAACTGGGCGCCGATGAAAGGTTTGAATGCTCCCGCGGGAGAGAAATCGTAGTGACCTTGCAGGTAATAACTGTCGAACAAATCAGAAAAGCGAGTTAACCAGGTTTCCAGCTTGAGCGGGCCGGCCGCGTATACTGCCCCCAAATTTAAAGTACCTGCGGTATTCACTGATTGGGCTAGTTTGTAACGTTGAGTAGACCATATGCCCACGTCAACAAAGGTGTCGCTGTTACGGTTTTTAAACTCATTAATATAATTGAAGTTCAGATCCAATCCAGAAATACTTTTATTTTCTATGCTAAACCCTTCGTAGGTTAGGGGAATAATGAATGCATCACTGGCATTTACCATAGGCGAATTAATTTTTTGTCGCCCCAGGGTCAGCAGCGTATTGTCGCCGGACCATTTAACATAGGCTTCGCCCAATACTTCCAGATTGTCGCCCAAGCGACTATCTACTTTTTGAGGATCGGCATCATTGAGGTCCAAATCGTTGGCGCTATAGTAGCCGACGCCCACAGTGATTCCATCCAGAGCGCCTGTTTCAGCGTTAAGCGCTCCGCCCAAGGCAAACGCAGAAGCATCCAGCTTGGTATCGTAATTCCGGGAAAAATCATAAACTCTAAGGTTACCGCTAACTGATCCATTTTCAAAAATGGATTGTAGATCGCTTTCGGCCCAGGCTATACCTGCGTACCCCGTTAATAAGCCAGTCACCACTATCTTTTTGATTTCGTTCATTTAAATTCTCGCAAAATTAGGTAGATTTTTGGTGTTTATCCAACGAAATGTAATTTAGCCCCAGAGCGAATCTGCAAGGCCAACTTGTACTAACACGCAATGACAATACAAGTTGAATGACGCGGGTTTTATGCCAAACTTTATTTTCGGTCGGGCGTGGATCGTTAAACCATTGTATTTATTTAAATTTGCGGTAATTTTTTTGTCATATAAAAATTAATTGATCGAGTCTAAATAAATTGCAATCTGCACTATTTTTGTTCAATAAAATTAACCCTGCACCTAAATCCTTTTTTTGCCGCTCAAGCTTTATAACAACCAATACATGTAAAAATGTTATGGGCCAGCTGTACCGCTGGCCCGGGCGATAAGGCATATTGCTGATATAAAGAGGAAGTTATTGCTTGGGGCAGATTCTGTGGGGATCAATATATAGACGATAACGTGTCAAAACCCTTGTTTTGAAAATCTCAATTCCAATACCGCCTGTATTCCCCGGCCCCTAAAAGTGATTTCTACACATGTCCCATGTAATTCCTTGTAATAGCCCGCCAGGTCTTTCCGTGCAAGGCTAATGGGTCGCACTGAACAACGAGATGATACGAGACGATAAGTAAGTGCGAAAAATTGTCGCATTATTCTTTTATATTTCCCTGCAGGGCAAAAATCCCTTTCTATACTCAACCGCTCCACTTGTTAAAAATAACCAAGGAGATGATGGATGAATTCGATATTGAATGCGCCTACGGGCGTGGTTACTGCTGTTAGTGTTCAAGCGAATCAAGCGTGGCAATCTACGGGCGTGACTGTTCCGCCGGGGATTCAAGTCAACATTGCCTATCAATTGGGCAGCTGGACGGCCGACCCGCAAACCAATAGCGGTCAGCTTTACGGTGCCGATGGCTGCCCTGGGGTAATTGTGCCGCAAAATCAAACCAGTTACCCCATAGTGGGTATTGCCATGGGCGCACTGGTTGGACGTGTAAATGGCGGTGCTCCATTTTTAATTGGCGATAGTAACTACGCTATTTTATCAACGACGGGTGGCCTGCTGGAGCTGTGTATTAACGATGACCTCACCGGCCAATTTGGTGCCGGGCTTAAGGATAATAAAGGCAGCCTTGCGGTGGATGTCACCGTATATTCCAACACCAATACCGCACCGAATTTTTCCCAGCCTTTGGCGACCGAGCCGGCGCAGGCGTCGCCCGGCGTTCCCACCATGCAACTGGGGCCACTGCAATATTTAATTGGAACCTGGACCAACCAAAATTTACCTGGTACCAACAGCGGTGGGCCAGATTCGCCCTATGCCTACAACGTAATGCCGCTACCACAAGTAGATCCGAGTTCCCCTACGGGCTATATCCTTAAAAACTTTACTTACTACGAAGAGCTGACCTTTACCGCCATTCACGGCAATGCACCCAACCGCGGCGGCCTGGGGCAACAGGTGGCTTACACCCTGTTTTACGAGCAGCGCGTATATTTTGCCGAAGGCCCCAATAAAGACGCTTTGGTGCACGCGGAAAATGGTTCGCTGTTATATCTACTGGATTCGACTCAACCTTTAGGGCCTTATGGCAACGGCGATCAACCCGGGTTGGGCTCGCAAATTGTGCAAAATTCTGTGGCGCCCACCCAGCAATTTAACTTGGTCAAGCAGGTTTCTGTACCTCATGGCAATTCCATTTTAGCCCTGGGCAATTACACCAGCGCCAATGCAGGTACTGGTGTGCCCGCAATTCCTGCGGTATCACCTTTACCCAGTGGTGTTAACACCGCGCAATATGTGGTTAACGATCCGGTAACCAATCCGCAACCGGCCTTTACCGCCAATCCCAATCAAGTATTGGTAGATGCTTTAACTGCGCGCCCCTGCACCAATTTTTTAATGTTGGCGATGAGCAGCAAAAATGGCGTAGGTGCGGTTACCAATATAGGTTTTGAACAGCAGCACGCCAATGTCAGCCAGTACGATTTTACCTATTGGCTGGAGGCCTTTGATAACAGCAATAATTTCACCCAGTTGCAGTATTCGCAAACCATCACTTTGCAACTACCTATCAATGGTCAAAAGATAAATTTCCCACATATAACCGCTAATACACTCACCAAAGTGTAACCTTGGAAAGTGTAATACCGGTTGACCCGTCAGTTGATCAATTTGAAGTTCAGCAGCACTGGAGTCGCCATAGGTGGCGGCTCCAATATTTTTGAAAAATAAAGTGTTAATAACCCGCAATATCCAGGAGCAGATAATGAGCCTTGTAGACCATGTAAAACGTTTGACACCGGCAGAACGTCATTTAGTGGACAGCATCAACAAGCATTGGACGCGCGAGCACGCCCTGAGCGAATTAAAATCGCATTTGCAGGTTGCCATTGAAGTGGAATTGGCGACCATTCCCATCTATCTGTTTACCTATTATTCGATTAATCGCACACCTAGCGGTTTCCCCGATACGGCGTTAGCGCAATTTGCCGACCGCGCTGGCGCCACCATTATGAGTGTGGCGGTAGAGGAGATGCTGCATATGTCGCTCTCCTCCAACGTGCTGTTTTCCCTGGGGCAAATGCCGCAACTCTATTTGAGTTCACCCGGCCCCTACCCGACTAACCTACCCGGCCACACCAAGCTCGGCCCCGATGCCAAGCCGCTGTCGCTGCCGCTGTCAAAATTATCCACCGAACAGTTGTGGCACTTTTTGGAAATTGAATACCCGGCGGCCTCCGATGCACCGGCCGAAGGTGCGGCCTGGAAAACCATCGGCCAGATCTATTCCTACGTGCGCTGCATTATTTGCTCGGATCACATTAAGGATGAGGACTTCCACCAGGGCGCCAAACTGCATCAAATCCAGCCGACTAACTATTCGCCCAATAATATTGATACTGTTTACCCGGAGCATGGCTTTAACAAAAGTCAGCCACCTGCGGGAAAAGATTCCGCCGCCCATGCCGCGGCTTATATGAGCCGCGGTGACAGCCATGCCGGCAAATCGCAATTGCTGGCAATAAATTCGCGCGAGGATGCGCTCCAGGCAATTCAAACTATTGATGCCCAGGGCGAAGGTTTCGGCCCCACCAAATTTGATGATCCAAGCCACCAGGAGCTGTCGCATTATTTCAAGTTCCTCACCCTGCAATCGCAAATGGAAGGTTACGACCCCAAAAGCGAAAAGCTGCCCAAGCATCCCCATCCGCCAGCGGCGGCCAAGCAGCCCATTAGCAGTGCCGATGTCAGCCAAGTTGTGTGGAATTTCCCCGACAACCCAGTGGCATCTTCCTACCCCACAGGCTATGCAGAGCTGGCCAATGTGGTGAGTGGTTTGTATCAGTACATGCTGATTATGACCGAGAGTATTTTCCTGCAGGAGCCACACAACCAGAAGCGCTACTTCAACCAGTCGCTGCACCGCTCGATGATCTGGATTCTCGACAAAGTCATCCAGCAAATGGCAACTATCAGCGTGCAACTGAACAACGTCAGCTATGCCATGGCGCCAACGTTTGAAAATATTAACCTCGGCCACCGCCATCAAGCCTTTAATAACCTGAGCAGCCTGGCGAATAATTTCCGCGCGCAATTTGGTCAGGAGTCCTGGTATGTAAATGCCTACCTGGATGAATATATTGCAATGATCCCGACCCTGCCCGACGTGAGCCAGTTCTGGCCGGATGTAGCCAAACCTGCACTGGAAAAATTCCTCGGCGTGCCCAAGTTCCCCGCCAGCCCGCCTGGTGCTGTGGGTAAAAACGAAGCGCGCCACGCCTGTATGGGCTTGAACTCCTGTAAGGGCCAGGGCCGCACGCGCGATAACAATTGTGCGGGCCAGGGCTATTGCTCCACTGCGCTGGAATACAATTACGCCGACCCTTCACAGCCCAAAGTATCTGACCACACCTGTCACGTAAAAAATGACTGCGCCGGTCAAGGTGGCTGCGGCCTTTATGGCACGGCAGAGGAGCAAAACCATCCGTCCGGTAATGACTGCGCGACGCTTGGCTCCTGCGCCACGCCCATCAACGCCGAGCGCTTTAGCACCGATGGCCCCAATCGCGGCAAAAGTGTATGGAAGCGCGCGCGCAAAGTGTTTGAGGAAAAAACCTGGCCGAGCCTGCGCGAACAAAACCCATCGCTGCCCAAAGAGCCACCCGCTGTGCCTCACGCGGAGTTGTTCAGCAACGGCCCCACCATGGAGTGGATTGAAACCTACAGTGGCGAGGGTATGACCGCCTGTGGTGCCAGCGGCATGAGCGGTGCCAACAGCTGTGGTTGATACTGGTATTTTTTAAAAGTTAAGAATAGCGTCGGACGTTTTATGCAAAAAATAGCGCGGGGAAATTATCAACTCGGCCTGGGCCTGGGTTTGCGCAATGTGCATTTTGATCACATAGTGCAACACCAGCCGGCGGTAGATTGGTTTGAGGCCATCTCGGAAAACTTTATGGATTCCGGTGGCCGTCCCCGCGCTATGTTGCGCAAAATTGCCGAGCGCTATCCCCTGGTGTTGCACGGGGTTTCGCTCTCCATTGGCAGTAGCGATCCACTCAATCGCAATTACCTGCAGCGGTTAAAAAATCTGGCTGACGAAATTCAACCGCGCTGGGTCAGCGATCACCTCTGCTGGACCGGCATGCTCGGCCTTAACAGCCACGATCTTTTACCTCTGCCGCTTAACGAAGAAGTGCTCAAGCATTTAATACCGCGCGTGCTGCAAGTGCAGGATTTTTTGCAGCGCCCACTGGTGTTGGAAAACCCCAGCACCTATTTGCGCTTTCGCGAATCTACCCTCAGCGAACCGCAATTTTTGCGCGCGCTTTGCGATGCGACCGATTGCCAATTGTTGCTGGATGTGAACAACGTTTACGTCAGTTGCTTTAACGCCGGCACCAGCGCCCAAGCCTATTTGGACGAATTCCCTTTCGAACGAGTGGTGCAATTACACCTGGCCGGTCACCAACACTGCGGCACCCACATAGTCGACACCCACGATGGCCCAGTGTGTAACGATGTGTGGCAACTGTTCCATACCGCCTGGCATAAAACCGGCGGCGCCGCGACCCTGCTGGAATGGGACGGCGATGTGCCGGTCTTCGACGTACTCCACGGCGAAGTCTTAAAGGCGCGCGATTGGATACACAACAACATTGTGGCGCAAGCCCCTGCACCTGATTCAGCAAATATCAACAGCGGAACCAATGAACTGCTGACTACACAAAGCCTTTCTACACCCATTGGCTTTATGGTGCCCAGGGTGATGACCGACAGCCATTTGCATCAAGAAGCCTGAATATGAGTCACACGCTGGAACATTTACAACAATGGTTTCAATCGGCCCTGCTGCAGCCACAAAATTTACCCGCTAACAGCGTCGGCGAAAATCTACTGCCCGGCGCTATGCTCAATGCCTCCGCCTGCCTGGCCATTTACCAGCGCAGTTACATCCTGCGCCTGCGTCTATGCCTGGGGGAACAATTCCCGGCGACTCTGTACGCACTAGGCGAGGAATTATTTAATGATTTTGCCGATTGCTATCTGGCGGATTGCCCCAGCAACAGCTACACACTTTACGACCTGGGCAATCGCTTTGCCGACTGGCTGCAAGCCAACCGCCCCGACCGCGATGCCGCTGCCGATGAAAAAGAAGACTGGATAGATTTTATGGTGGATTTAGCCCGCTACGAATGCGAGCTGTTCCGCCTGTTCGATGCCCCCGGTCACGAGGGCAAGCCCTGGCCGGACGCAAACACAAATGACGAGCAGCTGGTGTTACAGCCCTGCCTGAGTCTCGCCCGCTATAGCTACCCGGTAGCCTGGTACTACCACGAAATTCGCGCTGGTCGCAGCCCCGCGTTTCCGCCGCACGCGGACTCCTACGCTGTAATCCTGCGCCGCGACTATCAAACCGCCACCTACCCCGTCACCCCCGTGCACTTTCGCTTTTTGCAATCCCTGGCCAATGGCAAAAAAATCAGCGAAGCACTAACTGAAATTGCGCGCTGGACCGAGCAGCCAGTAGAAGTTGTTAAGCAATCCTGGGAGAAAGAGGTGAGGGGTGCCTGGATCGCGGCGGGATTTTTTATCACCGGGATTCTATAACTATCATTTCATTGATTGCTTGGAGTAAGCCAAGCCAAATGTATATTTAATTGCAAGGTATTTGGCTTGGCCCTATTGCCAACTAATTGGCGAGCGGCCTTTAGTTAGAGAGTAGCCTTCCTGTAAATGCAAAGTGCAGTGTTTTAAAAAATAAATAAGTAACGGCGACACTTAAACTCAGTAATAACAATATGGCGATTACCATCAACGGCCAGGAGTGAGCAAAGCCGGAATATTTTAGCGCAGCTATAGTGAGGGCTGCTATAGGGAAGCTAATCGCCCACCAACCACTCGCAAACGGAATACCTTTTCGAAATACTTTGGGCGCAAGTATCAAAAAAATAAACAATCCGCAATAAAATAGTAAGCCAGAGAAGGTATCAACCTGTTGGGTAAAGTTGGTATAGGCCAGAAAGCCCACCTCAAACGGCGCCATTAAAATCAACAGCGAAGGCACCATGCCTGTAGGGACTGGCTCGTGATGAATAATGCGCGACATAATCATCATAAAAAATAAAACAGCGATCATGGTACCTATAGCTAGCGCAAATAAATTCACCTCATGTGCCCAAGGCAGGTTTATTGCACCACCAGCAACTGCGATATCCAGGGTGGCAACACCCGGAATAAACCAGGCAGGTAGCGCATGCGCCACATCCACTTTGCCTTTTAATAAGCGACTGATAATGGCAAAGCAAATTGCGAAGGTTGTGAGTACCCCCAGCGTCCAGACAATCT
This sequence comes from uncultured Cellvibrio sp., assembly GCA_966251115.1. Lineage (GTDB taxonomy): Bacteria > Pseudomonadota > Gammaproteobacteria > Pseudomonadales > Cellvibrionaceae > Cellvibrio. Next base: position 2,904 of record CBINKF010000005.1, on the reverse strand, counting down.
CGGCAAGTTTTTGGTTTAATGGCGCCACAATGCTGGACAGCAATAACATTGAAATTGCGATAGTGCCAAAAAAATTACCGGCAATAGGGTGTTGGTATTCGGCGATAACGACTGCTGGATACTTAATGGCTTTAACCAGGTAACCCAAGGCCAGTAGGATAAAAACAACCAGCGCCACCAGCCCACTCAGCTGCGCCGCTAATAATCCCACACCAAATTCCAGATAAGCCTGATGCAACGCGATAGACAAACCCGCTATACCCATCACCGCTGCGAATAAATTAACCGGCAAGTTTTTAATGGATGACTTAGGTCGCAGGGCCTGCGAATCTAATTGCATAAACATTGACATGGTACAACTCCTAAATATTTTGCCTGGCGCCCTGGCGTTACCAAAACAGAAAGTACACTAGCCCGGGTAATTAAGCGCTCCGGGTGAGGTCAAGCATAAATTCTTCCAAGCCAAAAAATAATCAGGCACAATTGGGAATCATCTTTTCAGAAAATGAGAATATGGTTGATCGACTTGAATCCATGACAATTCTGGTGGCTGTTGCAGATACGGGCAGTTTCTCCGCGGCTGCGTTGCATCTCAAAATGCCACTGGCAACGGTTAGTCGAAAAGTTGGCGCCTTGGAAAAGCACCTTAATATTCGGTTGCTGAATAGATCCACGCGCCAGCTTTCGCTTACTGATGCGGGGCAATCCTATGTCAATGCCTGTCGGCGTATTCTTGAAGCAGTAAACGAGGCGGAACGGACGGCGTCAGGTGAATATATGGCGCCCAGAGGTGAGCTGGCTATTACCGCCCCCATTGCCTTTGGCCGCTTGCATGTTTTGCCTGTGGTTAATGAATTTCTTAAGAGTTATCCGGAAATTGATGTGCGCATGATCCTCACCGATCAGGTGGTTTCGCTATTGGAAGAGCAAATAGACATAGCCGCGCGAATTGCACAGTTACCCGATAGCGGCCTTATTGCCACCAGGATAGGCTCAATACGCACAGTGGTATGTGCAAGCCCGGCGTATCTTGCAAAACATGGCACGCCTGCAAAACCGCAAGATCTCGCCACACATTCCTGCATAAGCTACGAACAAATGTCGCACCGACAAGTATGGAGCTTTGTGGCAAACAACTCCGAAATTATGGTGCCCATACGCTCGCGCCTGGCAGTTAGCACGGCTGAAGCAGCAATTGATGCCGCCGTGGCTGGTATAGGCCTAACGCGGGTAAACGCTTACCAAATGGCCAACGCGTTGCGCGACGGCAGCCTGCAAATTGTGCTTGAAGCCTTCGAACCCACTCCTCGCCCTGTCAACCTCATTCATACCGGAAAGGGCGCTCTACCTTTAAAGGTGCGAGCCTTTTTAGATTTTGCAACGCCGCGATTAAGAGCCCGAGTTGCAGAAGTCAGTCACTAAGTCCAGCGCCCAATTGGAAGCAGGCGGTGAATCCAAGCGCCCATAAGTACAGATGTGATTAACGTGAACTGTACTGTGCTGATCCCCTGACGCTAGAAGCTAATAGTGCTAAATCAACCTAGAATACGGTTGCGTATTTATATACAGGAAAGCCGAAGATTGGGTATGAATATGTCCGCTTTGGATGAGTTGAAGCAATACTTAGCGCTAGGCCAGGTATAGCGCAGAGGTGACCTGGCGCAGTGGAGTAATGCTGTTGTTGGAAAGACTAAGCGGCAATAAATATACGAATTTCATGGGTTTAACCTTATTCAGATATAGAAAAGCTGAAAGCAATTTCTCACATCAGCAACACGACGGATTTGATTAAAAGCGTCATTCTCAAAATTAACGATGATGTGTTGGTAAATAAGGAGCCTCAATCCACGCGCCAACTGAAAGATATAATGGCGTCAGTAGCGTAATGCGCATCAGTTTAGGACAGAGCTGACAGTGTCTGTTTTCTCTATTGTTTCGTAACCGATGATTTTTCAAGGTCTGCAGTTTTTGTCCACATTATTAAACCGGCAATTATTGCATTTTTTCAAGAGAATCTATATTGCCGGGTTAATAGCATCATGAGGTAATCGACGAAGATATATAATGGCACGGGTGGAAAAAGTCGTATTACAGAATTAAACCACCCCACAGATACATGGTGCATTAAAGTACTGGGAGTGGTGTAGTTAACAGATCACTGATTACTGCATTTTACCCAACTGCGCCTGGGCGGCTTGGCCTATCTCACCGCCTGCTTGCGCCGCCTGCTGGAAGTAACCCGCCGCTTTGGATTTGTCGCCCTTGGCCAGGCTGACTTCGCCCAGGTAGTAGGTGGCGATCTGGGTGGGCAGGTAGCGCTGGCTGGCGTTAAGGTCCTGCTCGGCTAAATCCAGTTTGCCCAGCTGCTTGTAGGCGATGCCGCGATAGACATAGGGCTTGAAGTATTTGGGGTTGTCGTTAATGGATTTATTAAACGCGGCCACCGCATCTTCGCGCTTGTCCTGCTGCAACAGCAGCTGGCCTTTTAACTCCCAGAACAAATTCTCTTTCGGCTGCAGCTGCGTCGCCTGGTCCACATAGGCCAGCGCATCTATGTACTGTTTACTGGCCGCCAGCTGTTGCGCCTTGGCGTACTTGTCGTAGGCGGGTTTGTCTTTGCTTAATTGGGCGATAGCGCGTTGGAATTGCGCCTTGTTGCGCGCGCCACCGACGGGGTATTTGGCTGCGATCTGTTTGTTGTCCGCCACGCGCTGGGCAGAGGGTGGGTGGCTGGCAAACAAGCCTTCGAGGAACCCGGGGTTATTGCCCTCCTGCATTTTTACAAAGATCTCCTGCAGCTCCACCGCCGCCTGGGGATCGTAACCTGCCGCCACCATGTATTTAATGCCATATTTGTCCGCCTCGGACTCATTGTCGCGGCTGTAGTGCGCCTGCCAGGCAGTG
>CBINKF010000004.1:0-17401 GCA_966251115.1 uncultured Cellvibrio sp. | reverse complement strand
TCCCCGTCAAGGTGATGATTCATATTAAACGCCGGCGCTTCCACCTCTGGCCGACCTATTGGTTTGGCGGGCACCCCCGCCACAGTGGTGTGAGGCGCGACTGAATCCAGCACCACACTGCCCGCACCAATTTTCGCCCCCTCGCCCACTTCGATATTGCCCAGTATTTTCGCCCCGACGCCAATTAACACACCGCGCCGGATTTTGGGGTGGCGGTCGGTTTTGGCGCAGCCACTGCCCCCCAAGGTGACGCTGTGGAGCATAGAGACATCGTCTTCAATTACCGTGGTTTCACCTATCACCACCCCCGTGGCGTGGTCGATCATAATGCCCCGGCCGATGCGCGCTCCCGGGTGTATATCCACATCAAAGCGCTGTGAAATCTGGTTTTGGAAATAAAGTGCCAGAGCCCTGCGACCCTCCAGCCAAAGCCAGTGGGCGACGCGCCAGGATTGCAGAGCGTGGTAGCCCTTAAAAAATAAAAACGGCATGCAAAAGCGGTTGCAGGCGGGATCGCGCTCGCGGTGGGCGCGGATATCAGCGAGCATGGCGAGCTCTATGGAGGGGTCGGCCGTAAGCGCCTGCAAAAACACCTCGCGCAGCAGCATGGCCGGCAGCGCCTGGCTATCCAGTTGATTGGCCAGGTGAAAGCTGAGGGCATCGGCGAAGCTGGCGTGATTGAGAATAGTGGCGTGGTAAAAACTGGCCAGCACTGGTTCATCGGCGCTGGCCTGCTCAGCTTCCAGATGTATTTGTGCCCAGACATCGACAACCTGGTTGGCGGCGCTGTCGAGCGAGAGATTGGGGATCATAAGCGGGCTCCACCAGTGGGTAACAGTCAACTCAGTCAAACAGTAAGGCCGGTAATTGTGCCATGGACTCAAAGTGCTCCACGCCCAGCGCCTGCACCTGGGGCAGCAGAATATTGGCGCGGCCATCGGCCTCCGGTGGGCAGAAGGCCAGGGGGCGCATACCGGCAGCCAGGGCCGCCTGAATACCGGTGAGCGAATCCTCTACCACCAGTGTCTGTGCTGGCGCCACCCCCAGGGTTTTGGCAGCGTGAAGGAACAGGTCCGGGGCCGGTTTGCCGCGTGCCACATCCTCAAAACTGAAAATATTGCCCGCCACATAGGGCATCAAACCGGTTTTGACCAGGGTCACCGCCATTTTTTCATGCTTGCCATTGGATGCCACACAGAAGGGAATCGCCCTACTCTGCAACTTTTTAAGCACAGCTTCCACACCTTCAATTGGCTCCAGCTCGCGCTTGCAGGCCTCCAGCGTCTCTAACTGCATGTGGCGCCAGAACTCTGCACCCCTGGCCTGCTGTTCCGCTTCACTCATATTCTGCCAAGCGGGGAGCTGCGCCAGTTCACGAGTGGCTATAGCCACACAGTCCGGCACTGACTTGCCGCGATAGGTTTCAATGACGTCTTGTGCGGTACGCGCCAGCCCTTCGGCCATAAAGCAGCGGCTGAGCACTTCCGCCGACAGGGTTTCGCTGTCCACCAGGACACCATCGCAATCAAATATCACCAGCATATTGGCCTCTAGTTCATTGGCTTTAAGCGTCCCTATGTGAGGCCGGATAGGGAGATTTCAATAAAATAACAAATCCAACCACCAAAAAGACCACCAGGGCAGACATACCGATACGCGCTGAATCAGCCCAAAGCGTCAGGCTCGCCACACTCAAGGGGGCCAGAAAGGACGTGGCGCGCCCCGCCAGGGAATAGATGCCAAAATAGCGCCCCGCCTCCTCGGCGCCGACACTGCGCGCCATATAGGAGCGGGAGCTGGCCTGCACCGGGCCAAACGCCAGGCCCACTAACATACCAAAGAGGATATAGGCCTTCTCGGCGGCAGTTCCAAAGGGGCCGCCAGAATCGGCGGGCGACAGAGCCATCAACCCAAACAGGGTGTAACCTGGGCCAGTGGAAATAATCCCCAGGGTCGCCACAATCAGGCAGGCCAAGCTCATCACCACCACCGCTTTGGAACCCAAGCGACCGTCCAGCCAGCTCGCCCCATAGCAGCCGCCTATGGCGATAACCAATAGCATTATGCCGTAGAGTCCCATTTCCAGGGTCTGCCAGCCAAACATCCCCGCCGCAAATGTCCCACCCAGCGCCAGCAGGCCATTGACCCCATCCTGATAGGTCATGCGCGCAATTAAAAAGCGCACCAAGCCAGGACGCTGTTTTAAATCCCCGAGGGTGCGTCTCAACTCGCCCAGGCCGTGGCGCAAAGCCACGCACAGCGAGCGCTGGCTGCGGCTGTCGGGGGTCCAGACAAACATTGGAAGAATAAATATCAGATACCAGACCGACGCCAGCGTGCCAGTGATACGGGCGTCTTCGCCGCGCGCCGGGTCCAGCCCAAAAAGCGCGGGAATCCCCAACAGGGTTGTGCCGCTTTGCGGGTTTGCAGCAAGCAACAGCAGCACCGCAAACAGCGCCACCAAACCGCCGATATAACCCAGCGCCCAGGCCTGGTTGGAGACCCGCCCGATCTGCTCGGGCGGTAACAGGCGCGGCATCATGGAGTCGTTAAAGACAATGGAAAACTCCGCCGCCACCGTGGCGCATATTACACACAACATGGGCAGCCAGAGCGCCGAACCCGGCGCCGCCAACCAGAGCAGCAAGAGGCTGGCAATTTTGATCAGTGCAAAAAAAGCTATCCAGGGTTTGCGCGGGCCGCTGGCATCGGCAATGGAACCCAAGACTGGCGCCAGCAGCGCAATAATCACCCCCGAAATGGTCACCGTGTAACCCCAGGTCGCCTGGCCGATAACCGCGTCCTGCGCCAGGCGCGAGACAAAATAGGGCCCAAAGATAAAAGTGAGCACAACGGTAAAAAAGGGCTGTGCAGCCCAATCAAACAGCATCCAGCTCCAGATGCCAAAGCGCGAATTGGCTTGTGAGCGGGTTACAGCGAGCGATGATTCCACAGTTTTTCCTTGGGCGCAGAGCCGTGTTTGTGTAACTAAATTCAGCCAGTTTTGTTAATTGGCAAGTTTTATAAATCGGTTATAGATATCCGGCAAATGCGCGAGGATGACCGATTTTAATTCAATATCGGTAGCGGCAATTTGTTGCGCCAGTAACTCCAGCGTCAACAACTGTGCGCACTGGCGCGCCAGGGGGGCATAGCTCAGGTGCCAGGGCTCTGGGGCGACACCGCCGCGATCCTGGTCATAAGGGCGATAAAAACGCCACTTAGCGCTGGCCAGCTCGCGCGTCAGCCATTGGTGAAACTCAGCGCAGGGGCCGTCGCCCTGGGTTTCTGCCTGGGTAAGCTGTAATTGGTATTCGGGCGCCATACGCGAGCTGTCGTAGACATCCACATCTGTTCCCCAGTGATGGCGCGAGGCACCGGGCAGGGCCGACCAACGCAAAATAGCCCAGAGCAAGGCCTCCTGGCTGAGCTGAGCCAGATCCAGCGGCTGACCTAGACCATCCAATAGCGGACGCCGCCCCAGAGCTTTGTCATTCCAGATCAGCAGTTGCCGCTCGAAGCTGCGATAGCTGCTGGCAACCTGCAAACAAAAGCCCGCCCGGGCGGCGGCTTCCGCCAGCGCTTGCAGCTCTACAATAACCTCGGCCTGCAGCCGGCAACTCAATTGCGCATTTTCGCAAAGCAACTTTTCATCCAAGCCGAGGACAGCGGCGGGGGTTAGCTCTAACATGGGCGTCTCCGGTTTGGCGCAAAAATCTGTTTTATAGGAATTAAATACCTGATTCTGCAGCCTTTTGTCGCGATTTTCTGCTGTTTGTCGTTGCTTTCAGCTATCCGAACCGAAACCGATTGCGTACAACTATCGAACATGTAAGATAGGCAAACAACGCAAATGGAACATTTTTACAAGATTACAAAATCATAAATACAAGGAGCTAGCGAATTATGACGCAGGGTCATAGTGAGTTGTTGCAATTAAAAAATTTGGGCATGGCATCGGTAAACATTTTGCGCGCAATCGGCATTAACACCTATGCCGACCTCAAGCGCACGGGAGCGGTTGAAGCCTACAAGCGCATCAAGGCGCGCGATATCAATGTCTCCAAGGTCATGCTCTACGCGCTTCAGGGAGCCCTTTTGGACATCCACTGGAATGACCTGTCCCCCGATCTTAAACGTCGACTGGTTATGGAAGCCGAAGGCGAAGCGGATGACAGCCTGAGCCAGGTATCCGCCTAGACGAGCATAACGCGGGTTGGCGCGCAGTTTTTTCCTCGCAACCGGCTAGACTATGGCAGACATGATTTCTGCTCCAGGGCTATCCACCGAGGGGACTATGCAACTGCCATCGCAACACACCGAGTCACTCGCCCAATTGGCGACCAAATTACGCGGCCTGACCGACCTTATCTGCGCGGGACTGGAAAGCCCCACCTCCCAGCAAATTCTCCCCACCACCAACCTGTTTGCCGAGCGCCCGGCCACCCAATTGCTGCGTCTGCTGGAGGGCCAGGCAGACTATTTTGTGCGCGGTAAACTGGTAATGCACTGCGAAGCGGGCGATCTTTTGGGCCTACCGCGCAGCCTGAGTCTGCCGGTGGGCGAGTGGCGCCTGTCGGCCCCCGCCCAGGCTGTTATTTACGAGCGCGATGCACTGGTCAACCATGTAAACAGCGACCCGCGCCGCCAGCGCCACTGGGCGCACTACCTGCTGTGCCTCCAAAGCTTTTATGAACAAGCGCTGGCCCAGGAAATCCGCGCCCCCTTCCAGCCGTCAGCTGGCTTCCTTCAATTCGCCCCTGGCGAGACCATTATTCGCGAGGGCGATGCTGCCGATCGCGTCTACACCTTGATAGAGGGCAGTGCCGACGCCATTCACGATGGTGTCAAGGTGGGCGAAGTGCATCCCAATGAGATCTTTGGTGCCCTGGCGGTTTTTACCCGCCAGCCGCGTATGGCCTCGGTGGTTGCCACCAGCGAGTGCACCCTGCTGGCAGTCCCCAAAGAAGAGTTTATTGAACTGATTGATCACCAACCACAGATTTGCCTGGGCCTGATTGAAGAGATGGCGGCCAAGATCAATCAGTTAAATGGCCAGCTGCGCGAACTGAAAGAGCAGGAGAGCGCGCGCATCTAGCATCAAATAAGAATTATTCTCAAAAAAACATTGACCCATCAAATGAGAATAATTATCATCAATTCATCTGCCAGGTATTCTCCCCTGACAGACAGGCTGGACGCTTATCTTCCTGCAAGTCGATCAGTGCCCAGCCGAGGGAGCCAAACCCGGCTCCCGGCTAATCACGGTTGCTTGGGCCGTCTTTTGACGGCCTTTTTTCTTTTCTTAACGCTGCGTTTATTGAAAATCCCCCCGCCGCACACATATTAGTTTGGCCCAGATCCCTGGGCGCAACCTAATTGTCAGGAGAGATTATCGTGTTACGCATTGGCCTGTTCCTGCTCACCAACCTCGCAGTCTTATTGGTCGCAGGTTTGGTGCTTAACGTTTTGGGTATCAGCAACTCCACCTATGTGGCGGGCGGGCAGAACCTGACCTCGCTGCTTATCATCTGCGCCGTGTTTGGTTTTGTCGGCTCGTTTATCTCCCTGTTTTTATCCAAATTTATGGCCAAGCGCGCCATGGGCGTGGAATTGATTGAACAGCCGCGAACCGCCGACGAGCGCTGGTTGGTGCAAACTGTAACCGAGTTGGCGCGCGAGGCCGGAATTAAAACCCCGGACGTTGGTATATTCCCGGCGCAGGAATCCAACGCCTTCGCCACGGGCTGGAACCGCAATGACGCCCTGGTGGCCGTGAGCCAGGGCCTGCTGCACCGCTTTGATCGCGATGAGGTGCGCGCGGTACTCGGTCACGAGATCGGCCACGTTGCCAACGGCGATATGGTGACCCTGAGCCTGATTCAGGGGGTGGTGAACACGTTTGTAATGTTTTTTGCGCGTATCATTGGCTCCACAGTCGATCGCGCCCTCAATGGCAACCGCGAATCATCCGGGCCGGGAATAGGTTATTGGGTTGCGACTATGGTGGCAGAATTGGTGCTGGGTATCCTGGCCTCGATCATAGTCGCGGCCTTTTCGCGCTACCGCGAATACCGCGCCGACGCCGCGGGCGCTCATCTGGCGGGTAAAAGTGCCATGATTCGCGCCCTGCAGCGGCTGCAGGCCGAAACCAACGCCGGTGTTGAGGTTCACATGCCGAGCAGTATGAAGGCCTTTGGTATCAGCGGTGGCGTGCGCGACCTATTTGCCAGTCACCCGCCGTTGGCCCAGCGCATTGAGGCGCTGCAAAAAGCCTGATCCCCCAAACAAGAGTAATAACAAGGAGCCGCTATGAAGCTTTGGCAGCAATTGATTCTGGCCCTGGGCCTGGGCGTTAGCCTGGTGCCCCTGGCCAACGCCGAGTTTGCCACCGACGATGAACGCAACAGTATTCAGGTGTTTGAATCGGCGCGCCCGAGTGTGGTGTTTGTCACCAACCAGCAACTTGCACGCGATCCCTATTCCTTTGATTTGGTGACAGTGCCACGCGGCTCCGGCACCGGATTTGTGTGGAACGAAAAGGGTTACATAGTGACCAATTTTCACGTGGTGGAAGGTGCCCGCAAAATTATGATCACCCTGCAGGATCAATCCAATTGGCCCGCGGAGGTGGTTGGCCTCGCACCCGAGCGCGATATTGCGGTGCTCAAAATCAACGCCCCGGATGAGCGACTCAAAGCCCTGCCCCTGGGCGACTCGAGCAAATTGCGCGTGGGCCGCAAGGTATTGGCCATAGGCAACCCTTTTGGACTGGATGCTACGCTAACCACCGGGGTGGTAAGTGCGCTGGGACGCGAAATTGAATCGCCCAACCAGCGCAAAATTGCCAATGTGATCCAAACTGATGCGGCCATTAACCCCGGCAACTCCGGCGGCCCTTTACTCAACTCCGAAGGCCAGTTGGTGGGAATCAACACCATGATTTTCAGCCCCAGTGGCGCCAGTGCAGGGATAGGCTTCGCCATTCCGGTAAACACCGTAAAAGAAGTGGTACCCGAGCTGATTGCCCATGGTCATCTGGTGCGCCCGGTACTGGGCATTGCCGTGGCGCCGGATCAGTGGGCCCAGCAAATTGGTATCGAAGGCGTGCCTATCTTGCGCGTCGAACCCGGATCTCCCGCCGCGCAAATCGGCTTACAGGGTGCGCGCCGCAACAACTGGGGGCAAATCACGCTGGGCGATATTATTGTCGCCATAGACGATCACCCCACCGGCAACGACGATCAACTGCTTAGCGCGCTGGAAAATTACCACCCGGGCGACAAGATCAAACTCAGTTATGTGCGCAACAGCAAATTGCATACACAGACGCTGATACTGGCCGCACCGCTGGCCTCTGGTATGGAATAACCACATGGGACAAGAGTTGGTTTGCGCCAGTGCGGATATTGCCGAGGGTAACAGCCGCGGCTTTGATATAGCCGGACAAAAAATCTTTGTGGTAAAAAAGGGCGGGCGCTTTTTTGCCTACAACAACGCCTGCCCCCATTTGGGCATTCCACTCGAATGGGTGGAACACCAATTTCTGGATTTAAGCGGCAGCATGATTCAGTGCGCCAATCACGGCGCCCTGTTTGTGATAACCAGTGGCAAGTGTGTGGCGGGGCCCTGCGCTGGCCAAAAACTCCACGCGCTGCCCTTAATCGAACGGGGTGAGCAGCTCTTTGTAGTGCTCCCGTAAACTTGGGTAAAACCCGCAGCCATAGCTCCGCTCACTGGTTAAAGTAGCGGCAACCATCTGCTCAAAGGAGATTCTCCATGCAAAATTTTACATTTTCCAACCCCACCAAAATTGTGTTTGGTGAAGGCCAGATCAAAGCGCTGGCCGAGTTGGTACCGGCCAATGCGCGCATTCTTTTAACCTACGGCGGCGGTTCCATTAAAAAGAACGGTGTTTACGATCAGGTTGTGAAAGCACTGGAGGGGAAAATCTGGTTTGAATTCGGCGGCATAGAGCCCAACCCGCATTACGAAACCCTGATGCAAGCCGTTGCCCTGGTAAAGGAAAAACAAATTGACTTCCTCCTACCGGTCGGCGGCGGCAGTGTTATCGACGGCACCAAACTCATTGCCGCCGCCGTCAATTTTGACGGTGAACCCTGGGATATACTGGCCAAGCACGCCCCCTTTAACTCGGCCTTGCCACTTGGCTGCGTACTCACGCTTCCCGCCACAGGCACCGAGAGCAATGGCAACTCGGTGGTGACCAAAGCGGCAACTCAGGAAAAGCTGGCGTTCGGCAGCCCCCTGGTCTACCCCCAGTTTGCCATTCTCGACCCCACCACTACCTATAGCCTGCCCCCGCGCCAGATCGCCAACGGCGTGGTCGATGCCTTTGTGCATATCATGGAGCAGTATTTGACTTACCCGGTAGATGCCAAGGTGCAGGACCGCTTTGCCGAAGGTCTGTTGATGACCTTGATCGAGGAGGGACCAAAAGCGCTGAAAGAACCCACTAACTACGCGGTGCGCGCCAATGTTATGTGGGCGGCCACCATGGCGCTCAATGGTTTAATCGGGGTCGGGGTTCCGCAAGATTGGGCGACCCATATGATCGGTCACGAGCTCACTGCCATGCACGGTTTGGATCACGCGCAAACCCTGGCGGTAGTCTTGCCCGCAGTAATGCAGCACCAGCGCCAGCAAAAGCGCAGCAAGCTGCTGCAATTCGGTCGCCGCGTCTGGAATCTCGACCTGAGCGATGAAGAGGCATTGATCGACGCCGCAATTGCGGCAACCCGTCAGTTTTTTGAGCAGATGGGAACTCCAACCCGCCTGAGTGGTTACGGGGTGGGCCGCGAATCAATCCCCAAGCTGGTGGATATGCTGGTCAAGCACAATTTGCTAAGCCTGGGCGAACACGGGGACATCACTCCCGAAGCGTCACGCCAGATACTCGAACTGGCAGCCTAGATAACAAAAAGGCCGCGACTGCGGCCTTTTTGTATTTCCAATAGCACCCTTCCAATAGCGCCCTAGAGAGCCTGTTTGCGCAGCTTGTTAACTATTGAGGTGGTAGAGCAGTTGTCAAAAAAGCTGAGCACTTTTACCTTGCCACCGTAAGCGCGCACAATAGCGCCACCGACAACCTGCTCCTCACTGTAATCGCCGCCCTTTACCAAAATGTCAGGTTTTACAGATTGCAGCAGCCGCTCCGGGGTATCTTCATCAAAGTAGACCACCCAGTCCACCGACTCCAAACCGGCCAGAACCGCCATACGGCGCTCCAGATTATTGATTGGGCGCCCATCACCTTTCAGGCGTTTGACAGACGCATCGCTGTTTACCGCCACTACCAGCCGCGACCCCAGCTTGCGCGCCTCCTCCAGATAGCCCACGTGGCCAGCGTGGATAATGTCGAAACAGCCGTTGGTAAAGACAATAGTCTCGCCCTGATAGCGGGCCTCCGCCAAGGCAATCAAGAGTTGCTCCTGGGTAACTACGCCACCCTCGTAACCCTGCTCTTCAAAAATGGCGCGACGCAATTCCAGGGCGCTGACACTCGCCGTCCCCAGTTTACCGACAACTATACCTGCCGCCAGGTTGGACACAGCTACTGCCTCAGGTAGAGGCTCGCCGGCAGCCAAGCTCCCCGCCAGAGCGGCTATTACCGTGTCGCCAGCGCCAGTCACATCAAAAACCTCACGCGCACGCGCGGGCAGGTGCAACTCTGCCTGGCCGGGGCGCAGCAGCGTCATGCCCAGCTCCCCGCGAGTGATCAACAGTGCCTCAAGTTGAAGGCTGTCAATCAGCGCCAAACCTTTTTCCGCCAGCTCAGTTTCATTGGCACAGCTGCCCACTACCACTTCAAACTCGTGAAAGTTGGGGGTGAGCATAAACGCCCCCCGGTAGCAATCGAAGCTCCTGGCTTTGGGGTCAACGAGAACCGGAATTTCCAGGCGTCTGGCAGCAGCAATAAGCGTCGGGCAATCCTGCAAACTGCCCTTGGCATAATCAGACAGAATGACCAGATCGACTTCAGCCATTAGTTCCTGCGCCTTCTCCAGGATGGCGTCAGCATCCTCGCGACTGAATTTATCTTCAAAGTCCATGCGCAACAATTGCTGGTGGCGACTGATTACCCGCAGTTTAGTAACCGTAGGTTTTGCCGGCGATATATGAAAGTAGGATTGGATACCCGCAGATTCCAAGGTTCGCTCGAGGATAAGCCCGGCTTCGTCAGCGCCGACAATTCCCACCAAAGAGACCTTGCAGCCCAAGGCAGCCAGGTTAAGCGCAACGTTAGCAGCGCCACCCGGGCGGTCTTCGGTCTGGGCAACATTAACTACAGGAACTGGCGCCTCGGGCGAAATGCGTGAACTCACGCCATGCCAATAGCGATCCAACATCAGATCGCCAATCACCAACACACGAGCGCCTTCAAAGTGCGGCAGATTTAAATGCATAGCCTTTACTCAATCTCCGTGAAATAATCCGTTGTCCACCAGATCACTCCTTAAATTGGCGCGAATGCAAGCGAGCATAGTGACCATTCAACGCGAGCAGCGCAGCGTGTGTGCCCTGCTCAAGAATTTCACCATCGCCCATTACAACTATACGATCAGCTTGCTCAATGGTGCTAAGCCTGTGGGCAATGATAAAAGTGGTGCGTCCTTTCATAACCTCTTCCAATGCCGCCTGAATAACATGTTCGGACTCATTATCCAATGCCGAAGTCGCTTCGTCCAATATTAAAATGGGAGCATCTTTGAGAATGGCGCGCGCAATAGCAATGCGCTGGCGTTGCCCGCCAGATAAGCGATCGCCTCCCTCACCTATGGGGGTATCCAAACCCCTCGGCAAACGTTCGGCAAATTCGCTCACGTGAGCAAGGTCTGCGGCGGCTTTTATAGCCTCGCGTGTTACTTTTCCCAATCGACCATAGGCGATATTGTCAGCCACGCTTCCCTCAAACAACACCACCTGCTGATTGACCAGAGCGATCTGCTCGCGCAAATTGCTTAACCGAAGATCTGCAATAGAGGTTCCATCTATCAAAATATCCCCATGAGTAAAATCATAAAAGCGCGGCAGCAAATTCATCAGTGTCGATTTTCCGCTACCGGACTTGCCCACCAGAGCAACCTTTTCCCCCGGCGTTACAACCAAACTCAAATGGTTGATGGCATTTTGCTCCTGGGATGGATAGGTAAAGCTCAAGTCGCGAAATTCTACAGCCCCCTGGGCGCGCGTTAGTTGCTGCGAGCCTTTATCAACCTCCAGGGGTTCATCCAGTAAATTAAAAACGCTTTCTGCCGCAGCCACACCTTTTAAAATTAGTGGACCCACTTCGCCCAACTGGCGAATTGGCTGAATGATCAAACCGACTGCCGTTATATACCCGATAAATTCCGCCGTGCTTTTCAACTGCATAAAGCTTAGTGCCGCATAAATCAGCAGGCTCATGGAAAAGGCAATGAGCAGATGCATCACCGGCGCATTGGCATTACTGGTCGTGACAATTTTCATATTTTGCGCGTAGTTCTGTTCACTCGCCTTGGCAAAACGCTCCTTCTCGTAGGCCTCCCCACCAAAGCTGCGCATCACCTTGTAACCGGAAATCATCTCACTGGTGATCTGCGCAATGTCGCCCACAGTATCCTGTACCTTGGTATTCAGTCGGCGAATTCGTTTGGCCACCTTGGTCACTAAAAGCCCCATTAAGGGCGCCATAGATAAAAATACCAGGGTCAAACGCCAATCCAGATAGAACAGCCAGAACAGCAACCCGATAACCGTGGCACCCTCGCGTATAGCTTTTTTCAATGCATCTGTGGCGGCAGCGGTAACACCGTTAATGTTGTAGGTAATCAGCGAAATAAAATGTCCTGTTGGACGCGCATCGAGACTTGCTACAGGCAGTTGGGTCATGTGATTAAACACCTGAGTGCGCAGGGTGTTAATAACCTTAAAGGCCACCTTGGCCATAAAGTAGCCACCGACAAACATTCCCAAACCGCGCATCAGGGTTAAACCAATAATGTCCAGTGGCACTTGCCAACGCGCACTAGCCGCATCGGTTTCGACCGTATTGACCAGGGTTTCCATCATTTTGGAATAGCCCACATTGGCCAGGGCATAGAGAATATAGCCAACCACGCTGATTAAAAACAAAGACACATGAGGCTTGAGGTACCTCACCAAGCGCAGATAAATAGTCAGCGCCGAAGTTTCTACTGCATGTTTATTGGCCATGGGTTTTCTCCACGGGGGAGCCTTTAGAAATTAAAGAAGACTGGATAGCAGCAATCAGGCCGGCGGGAATCCAGTAGAGGAACCATTTAACATCCAACTGCCAAAACATAATTCGCCCGTCGGTTACAAAACAAAAGCAACCGAGCAACAACCAAAGGTAAAGTGGCGCTAGATTGCGGTATTTTTTTATTCCACGCATTACCAAAAATAGGTGCCCCAGCAAAAAAACCAGACCGAGAGCGCCGGTACGATAAAGCGTATCAAGAAAGACATTATGAGCATGATGAAACTCCTCAACACCAGGTATATTAATTTTGGTGTCTTTGGTAAGCCCTATACCAAACCCAGGGTGATCAAGCCAGCTGTTCCACACCAAACTCCAAACCTCCTTACGAAAGCTAATCGTCTGTTCTCTGCTTAACAGCAATGCCATAATGTCAATTTGTGAAATCACTAAAATAAGCGCAGCAACCACGGGCAATAATTGCAATAACAATACTTTCGGCCTCGGTCGAATCAACACCACAGCAATCACCAAGGTACACAAAAAAGCAAGCACAGGGCCACGGCTTTGCGTTAACAGAACAGGTATTTGCAATATTAGGCTAAGCGCAAAATATCCCCCAACCTCTTGCCATCTCACACGACGCCACGACTCCAATAACGCTAACAGAGAAAGTACGGAATAATATTGCGCGAGCACGATAGGATTATGCGCTATGGTCCAGGCGTTAAGTCGTTCACTCAAGTCGTGGTTCCGATAAAAACCCCAGACAACACTTGACCCAACCAAAACACCCGCCAGTAATAAATATTTTAAAATGCGACCTAAATCTAAAGCGCCGCGAGCGTTCAGCCAAGAAACTCCGTATAACCAGGCCGTTAATAACAAAAGCACCCCACTAAAATACGCCCAGGAATCGGGCTGCCCCCCCCACAAAACACTGAGCGTAGCGTAAACACCAAAAAACAACGCCATTAGCGTTGGCCAACCGCCAAAGCTCTGCCAATCAGGTTTTCGCCAAGGCAAAACCAATAGCATAGGAATAAAAAATGCCAGTGAATATATGCCAATTAGACCATCTTGGGACGGACTCCAAATAAAGGACGTCAAAAAAACCAACAATCCCGTGCGCGCCCAAGTATCGGCCTTGTGTTCGCGCCAATCAGCAGCTAAATATTTAGCCAACAATTAATTCTTCCTCTTTAATTTTTATCGATTTCACGGCGGTAAAACTTATCGGCACGCACAACAACTAATCGCAACAAATGATGCCAGTTACTAAAGATTGCAGAGAGTGGTTGATTTCGATATACGCTCAGAAACCTACAAATATCGCCCCGCGACAACTGCAAATCCAAACTTGAAAAATACAATGCCCCCAAATCCTTAATCAGCCAGCGGCGCGGCACCTCAACGCGCAATTGCGCCCGGTGCAAATCGATGACAAATAGTTCCGGCGCCAGGTTTTGCGCCAGGCGTTGATCCAGTGTTTTTTCGCGCAACATAAAATGACACAAATACAAATCGCGGTGATTAATCCCAGCTGTATGCAGCTCGCGGGTGATGCGTGCAACCTCGCCAATTAGCAGGCGCTTTAGTTTTATGCTCGGTTTGCGCTGTTTAACGAAATCATCCAGTTGCATGACATCTTGCAACTCTCGCGTCACCAAAAAGGACTGTCGTTTCGCAGCGCCGCATTTTTGTTCGCCATAGGCAAGTGGCGTCAGACTAGGGATTTGCAATGCACGCAATTTATTTAATGCGCGCCATTCATCGCGCGCGCCCAGTACCGGCAGACGCCATTGCAATAGGTTTTTAACTATTTCCCACCAGCCCACCCCTCGATGCCATTTGCAGTAGTAACTCCGCCCATTGAGCTCAAAGCGCTGGGTTAGGCGATCCGGCATTTTCCTGACCACTTGCCCCTGTAGCTGTCGCACCTGCGCAAACACATCTGTGCCCTGCCACGCCTGTATCATCTCGTCGCGCAGCACCAGCCTTTGCCGGGCGTCGTCAAGGCGAAACTCGCCTGGTGCTGCATCAACCAGATGGGACTCCAGCTGATTAACTACCGCGGTGGCGCGGTCAAATAAATTAGGCGCGAGGCGAAACAGCGCCGCGCGCTCTTGCAAAACAGCGGCGGGAATTGCCAGTGTGCGCAACATGCGCGCAACAATAGCTGGAGGAGAATCATTAAATGCAAATAATTCTCCCAGGCAGGCCTCCTCCACCAGGGGGGCATAACCGCAATCCTGGGTCGCAACAACAGGAAGGCCAACAGCCATGGCTTCAATCAAGGCATTGCCTGCAAGTTCCTTCCGCGCCGAATGCAAAAGCAAATCCGCTGCAGCCAAATAATCACCTATAGGGCTGCGCGCACCGAGAAACACAAGCCGCTCACCAACACCCAGTTGAGCCGCCTGTCGCCGGTAGGTGTCGATGTCACCCTCACCTATCACCACCAGTGCGAACTGCTGTTCAGGCTGGTGTTTTAGCAATTCAGCGAAAATACCGATGCTTTTATCCACACCCTTGGTGCGAAAGCCAGAGCCCAAACACAGAATAATTTTACAATTGGGTTTCAACCCCAAAGCGGTGCGCACCTGCTGGCGCGCCAGCAGCGGATTGGCGCAGTAAATGTGCTGCGCCGATATACCCGGTGGCACACTTACAAATCGCTCTGGCGCCGTGCTGTAAAAACGCGCGTAGCGCTTTTGCTCCTGTGCTGCCAGTGACAGAATTTTTGTGCGGCTGGTTTCGCCAAACACGGCCTCTTCAAAACGCAAATACAAACGGCAACGCGCGGTTAAACGATACAGCCAGTTGCGCTCGACAAATGCTTTTTGGGCAAAGCAAGAGTCGCCCGCAAAGTACATATCCAGCCCCGGCATTTTGTTAAAACCCAACAGCAGATCAAATTCAGCGCGTTTAAATTCGCGCGTAAATGCGCGATAAAACCCCAGCACCCCGGCGATATCAAACCATGCAAAATGTTTTACTTCGCGCACCACCAGCCCCTCTGGCACCTCGCCCTGCCAGCTGCCGCAAAACACTGCGACCTGATGGCCGCGCGCCAGGGCTTCGCACGCTATAGCGAGCATGTCGCGCTGCAAACCACCGTAGGGAAAATAGCGAAATATCGCGATCGCCAGTTTCATCAATGGGCCTTCACACGCAACTCGCCGACCTGGCCCACCAAAGTGTCGATTGCAGCTAAAACCTGCGCCGGCTGCAGCTCGCGCAAACACTTTAAATGCACCTTAGGGCACTCGCGTTGAAAGCAGGGCGAGCATTCAATTGCAATTGATTCGATACGCACTTTTTCCGCCAAAGGGGGGGTAAATTCCGGTGAGGTAGAGCCATAAACCACCACCAAAGGACGCTGCAGCGCCGCCGCCGTGTGCATCAAGCCAGAGTCATTGGTGAGCACCAGGTCGGCACAGGCCATAAGCGCTATGGCCTCGCCCAGAGAGGTTGCACCGGCCAGGTTGCGCGCACGGGGTTGCGCGACCTCAGGTAAAAGCTGGCAGATTGTCTCAGCCACTGGCTGATCCTTGGCTGAACCCATCAACCAAACTTGCCAACCCTGGGCAATTTTTTGCGCGGCAACCTCGGCGTAATAGGCTTCGGGCCAGCGCTTGGCGGGGCCGTATTCGGCGCCGGGGCAGAGTATCAGCAGCGGGCGATCCAGCTGCAAGGCGAATTTTGTTAATAACTGTGGCCGCTGGGCGCTATCAACCTGCAGGTGCGGGCGGGGAAAGTCTGCGGGCAACTTATGCCCTTTGGCGAAGGCCAGCGCCATATAGCGCTGCACCATCAGCGGATAGGCACTCTTGTTCAGGCGCCGATGATCGGTGAGCAGACCAAAGCGCAACTCCCCCAGCCAGCCGGTACGTTTGGGGATTTTGGCAAAAAAAGGGATGAGTGCGGATTTAAACGAGTTGGGCAGAACTATGGCTTGATCGTAGCCTTTGTCGGCCAGTGCGCGCCCCAGGGCTTTGCGCTCGCCCCAGCCGACCCGGCCGTGGCCCACGGGCATATCGATTACGTCGTCGACTTCGGGCATACAGGCCAAGAGTTGACGCGTCCAGGCCGAGGCCAAAAGATGTAATTCAACTTGCGGATTTTGCTGTTTTAACAGCGATTGCGCCATCACCATATCGCCTATCCAGGCGGGGCCCACTATCAGGATTTTGCGAATCGCCGCGAGTGAGTCTGTAGAATCCATGGATGATACTTTGTTAACACGGGGAGAAAACAACGGAGCCTTGCGGCTCCGTTTTGGGGGGTTGCTTAGCCGGCAACCGGACTGAGCCACTCGGTGTGCTCGGCCAGTTCGCCGCGCACCGCTTTAAAGTAGAGCGATTGCAGCTGGGTGGTGACCGGGCCGCGACGGCCCTCGCCAATTTGACGGCCATCCAGTTCGCGAATCGGCAATACCTCGGCGGCGGTTCCGGTAAAGAAGGCTTCATCGGCAACGTAGACTTCATCGCGGGTGATGCGCTTTTCTTTAATGGTGTAACCGCAGTCGGCCGCCAACTTGAAAATGGTGTTGCGGGTGATGCCGTCGAGGCAGGCGGTCAGCTCGGGCGTGTAGATAATACCCTCGCGCACCAGGAAGAAGTTCTCGCCGGAACCTTCAGCCACATAGCCTTCGGGGTCCAGCAACAGCGCCTCTTCACAGCCGCTGTCCAGAGCCTCTTGCAGCGCCAGCAGCGAGTTGATGTAGTGGCCGTTGGCCTTGGCCTTACACATGGAGATGTTCACATGGTGGCGGGTGTAGCTGGAGGTGCGAATGCGGATGCCCAGATCGCGCGCCTCGGGCGACATGTACGACGGCCAGTTCCAGGCGGCAACCATCACGTGGACTTTAAGGTTGTCAGCGCGCAGGCCCATGCCCTCTGAGCCGTAAAAGCACATGGGGCGAATGTAGGCCGACTCGAGGCCGTTCTCACGCACCGCCGCGCGGCACGCCTCGTTGACGGTCGCCTTGTCGAAGGGCCTGCGCATGCCGAGGATGTGGGCCGAGCGGAACAGCCGGTCGGTGTGCTCCTTGAGCCGGAAGATCGCCGTGCCCTGCTCGGCCTTATAGGCGCGGACCCCTTCGAACACGCCCATCCCGTAGTGCAGGGTGTGGGTGAGCACATGGGTCTTCGCCTCGCGCCAGGGGACCATCTTCCC
>CBINKF010000003.1:0-19013 GCA_966251115.1 uncultured Cellvibrio sp. | reverse complement strand
GACAACACCACGCTACCTGGGTGGAAACTGGGGCAGCGAGTAAACCTGGAAAAAGCCCTCACCCCGCAAACCCGACTGTGCGGCCATATCGTCAGCGGCCATGTCGATGGTGTAGGCGAAGTGGTCAGTCGCCACCCGGATGCCCGCTCCGAGCGCTTTCGCCTGCGTGCGCCCAAAGAATTGGCAAAATATATCGCCCACAAAGGGTCGATCACCATAGATGGTACTAGTCTTACCGTGAACAAGGTGGATGGCGCCGAGTTTGAACTGAATATAGTTCCCCACACCCTGGCGCACACCATTATGGGCGATTATAAGCCGGGCAGTCAGATCAATCTGGAGGTGGATGTGCTGGCCCGCTACCTGGAGCGTTTGATGTTAGGTGACAAGGCCGCTGAGACCAAAGAGGGCGGTATCACCCTCGAGTTTCTCGCCAAAAATGGTTTCGTGTAAACCCTATTTAGCCCTTTAAAAAAACCTTAATCCAAGGTTGTGACGGAAGCAGTTATGCAACTCAATAGCATTGAAGAACTGATCGACGATCTGCGCCACGGCAAGATGGTTATCCTCATGGATGACGAGGATCGCGACAACGAAGGCGACCTGATTATGGTGGCCGAGCAGGTGCGCCCCGAAGATATCAACTTTATGGCCACCCATGCGCGCGGCCTGATTTGTTTAACCCTGACCCCCGAGCGCTGTGAGCAGCTGGATTTGCCGCTGATGGTGAGCGACAACAAATCCCAGCACACCACCAACTTTACAGTCTCGATTGAAGCCGCTGAAGGCGTGAGTACTGGCATTTCTGCCGCCGACCGCGCGCTGACCGTGCGCACCGCGGTTAAAGCCAATGCCCGCGCTCAGGACCTGGTTCAACCCGGCCATATCTTCCCGCTGATGGCGCAGCCGGGCGGGGTGATGAGCCGTGCCGGCCACACAGAAGCAGGTTGCGACCTGGCGCGTTTGGCGGGCTTTGAACCGGCAGCGGTGATTGTGGAAGTGATGAACCCCGATGGCAGCATGGCGCGCCGTCCGGACCTGGAGCGATTTGCCGAGCAGCACAAGATGAAAATCGGTACTATTGCCGACCTGATTCACTACCGCGCCACCAAAGAGAAAACCGTCGAGTGCATCAATAGCCGTAAGGTGGATACCCTCTACGGTGAATTTGAGCTGCGCACTTACAAGGATACCGCCCGCGGCGACCTGCATTTTGTAATGGTAAAAGGCGAGATAGATGCCGAGCCCTGCCTGGTGCGTGTGCATGTAATGGACATAGCGCGCGATCTGTTAAGCCTTAAGCGCACCTCAGTGGCGGGCGGCAAAAGCTGGACCTATCAGAATGCACTCAAGCATGTCGCCGAAGAAGGTCGCGGCGTGGTGCTGCTGATTTGCCATGACGAATCCACCAAAGAGGTGGAAGACAGCATCGACTGGCTAATTTCCGGCAAGCAAATGCGTCGCAGCCCGGAAGTCATTTACAAGCAGGTGGGCACGGGCTCGCAAATTCTGCGTGACCTGGGCGTGCGCAAAATGCGCGTTATGTCAGCGCCTATGCGCTACTCGGCGCTGTCCGGTTTTGACCTGGAAGTGGTGGAATATATCTACCCGGAAGGCGACGAATAATTCGGTGCAACCCTTTAGAATTTTTTGAATCCGATTGAGACAAACTTATGAGCAATATCAAAGTTATCGAAGGTGATTTTTCCCAGTCCTCCGGCAAGTACGCGTTAATCGTCAGCCGCTGGAACAGCTTTGTCGTTGAGAGCCTTAAAGAAGGCGCCCTGGACACCCTGCGTCGCCACGGTATTAAAGATGAAAACGTGGTTATCTACTACGCACCTGGCGCTTTTGAGTTCCCGTTGGTCGCGCAAAAAATTGCCGCCACCAAACAGTACGATGCCATTATCGCTTTGGGCGCGGTGATTCGCGGCGGTACGCCGCACTTTGATTATGTTGCCGGCGAGTGCACCAAAGGCCTGGCGCAAGTGGGCTTGCACTACGGTATTACCGTGACCTTTGGTGTGTTGACGGTGGATTCCATCGAGCAGGCCATTGAGCGCTCGGGCACCAAGGCGGGCAACAAAGGCGTAGAAGCTGCTTCCACCGCGTTGGAAATGGTTTCGCTGCTGAGCCGTATTTAATTGGCGCTGGGTTTAAGTTCGGTGCAAATTGTTTTTTGAAGTAATTTTTCAGGGATTGCACAGGCAATCCCGCGTTCTTTTCAGGTATCCGCAAATGACAACTCAATCCGGCCCGGCCACTCAAAAAGGTCACACAGCGGCTGTGCGCCGCATGGCCCGTCACTACGCCATGCAGGCGCTCTACCAATGGCAGATGGCAGGCTCCAGTATCAATGCCATAGAAGCGGAATTCCGCACCGACAATGATATGAGCAAAGTGGATGTGGAGTATTTCCACGAGCTGCTGCATGGTGTGCCCGAGCACCTGAGCGACATCGATGATACCTATTCTCCTTTTTTGGTGGAGCGCGCCCAGGATGAACTGGATGCAATTACCCGCGCCTTGCTGCGCATGGCCACCTACGAATTCAAGTTCCGCATTGATGTGCCCTACAAAGTGGTAATCAACGAGGCGGTATCCCTGGCCAAAAAATTTGGTGCAGAAGACAGCCACAAATTTATCAATGGCGTGTTGGATAAAACTGCCGAAGTCACCCGCGCGCTGGAAGTAAAAGCCGAGCGCGGCGGTCGATAATTTCAGTTAACTATCGTGCCCGGCGAATTTCAGCTTATCCAACAATTTTTTCAGCGCGAACAGGCAGAGTCGCCCGCAGAGGGTGTGCTGCTGGGTATAGGCGATGACTGCGCGCTGCTGCAACCGCCCGCAGGCGAGCAGCTGGCGGTGTCGGTGGACACCCTGGTTGCCAATGTGCATTTCCCGGCCGATGCCGATGCCGAGTTGATTGCCGAGCGCGCACTGCGCACTAATCTCAGCGATCTCGCCGCTATGGGGGCTCGGCCTTTATGGTTTACCTTGGCGCTCACCTTGCCTGAAGCCGATGAGCACTGGTTGCGCGCCTTTAGTCGCGGGCTGTTTAAGTGCGCGCGCGCGTATGGCATAGCGCTTATCGGCGGTGATACAACCTCTGGCCCGCTTACGATTAGCATTCAGGTGATGGGCGCTGTGAAACCTGGTGAAAGCTTGCGCCGCGACGGCGCCAGCCCGGGCGATTTTATTCTGGTTACCAATTATCTCGGCGATGGTGCGGCGGCTTTGGCGGTGATCCAGCAGCGCATTAGTCCGTCACCTGCGGCGATTGAATATTTGCACGAACGTTTTTATCGCCCTGTGCCGCGTTTAAAAGAGTCGGCACTGTTGCGCGGGCTCGCCAGCGCTGCGCTGGATATTTCCGATGGCTTGGTGGCCGATCTGCAGCACATTTGCACTGCCGCAGATGTAGGTGCGGTTATAGATGTTGAAAATATTCCGCTATCACCGGCGCTGCTGGAACTGGGTGATCAGGCGCAAGCCCTGGAGTGGGCGTTAACCGGGGGCGACGATTACGAGCTTTGCTTTACGGTGCCACCGCACAAAATGCCCGAGCTGGCGATGCTGATTGCACAGGGGCAGGTAAACGCCACTGTGATTGGCGAAATTGTCCCCGGCAATAAGGTGGTTTGCGAATTTGACGGCGAACCTTTTGCGCTAAACAAAACAGGGTACCAGCACTTCTAATGGCCAATCCCAAAATAAATAGCCCCAGTTTTAAACAACTGCTTGCCAATCCCAATCATTTTTTTGCCTTTGGTTTTGGCAGCGGCCTGGCACCCAAGGCACCGGGCACCTTTGGCACATTGGCGGCCGTACCTGTTTACTGGTTAATCCAGGATCTCAACTGGCCGCTCTATTTAAGTTGGCTGCTGGTGACTTTTGCCCTGGGAGTGCTCTGGTGCGATAGATCCTCTAAAGCCTTGGGGGTGCACGATCACGGTGGCATAGTCTGGGATGAATTTGTCGGCTATTGGATAACCATGTTTATGGCGCCCGCCGGCTGGTTGTGGATAATCATCGGCTTTGTGTTGTTTCGCCTGTTCGACATAGTTAAACCCTGGCCTATTCGCTGGTTGGATCAAAAAGTTCACGGCGGTTTTGGCATTATGCTCGATGACCTGGTGGCAGGAATTTTTGCCGCAGTGTGTTTGCAATTGCTGCACTGGGGGATTTAAGGAGAAATCTTATGCGCTTGTTGTGGTCGCTGCTCCTGAGTCTTTATTGCGTCACTTTGGCGGCGCAGGACATAGAGGTAAAAATGCTGGCGCAAAACAGCGCGCTTCTGGTGATTGATGGCAAGCAGCGTATGTTGCGCGCGGGCGC
Source organism: uncultured Cellvibrio sp. (assembly GCA_966251115.1). Taxonomy (GTDB): domain Bacteria; phylum Pseudomonadota; class Gammaproteobacteria; order Pseudomonadales; family Cellvibrionaceae; genus Cellvibrio. The sequence goes on along the minus strand of CBINKF010000003.1, from coordinate 14,675 downwards.
CACCAGCCCTGAAGGTGTGAAATTAATGAGCGCAAACAGCACCCAGGCGGTTATCGAGGTGAACGGCAAACGCGAAACCCTGACTATGTCGCGGCGTATCTCCACCCAATTTACCAAAGCCGACCGCGCGGAAATTCGCCTGGCCTCAGTGGCTGGAGGCCATTATGTGGCGCCGGGCAGAATCAATGGCTTGCCGGTGCAATTTATGGTGGATACCGGTGCAACCTTTATTGCCATGAACTTTCATGAAGCGGAGCGCCTGGGCTTGGATTATCTGGCCGGTCAGCCCTTAACCATGAGTACAGCCAATGGTTTGGCGCGCGCCTATCTGGTGACCTTGAATCGCGTTGCCGTAGGCGATATTGAACTAAATCAGGTGCAGGCCACGGTGCACGATGGCGATTCACCAACAGTGATGTTGTTAGGCAATAGTTTTTTATCCAAGGTTGATGTGCGCATCGACCAGGGCGTGATGGTGTTGCGCGCCAAGCATTAAATGTCTTGCCTGACAAACAGGCGAGTGAGAGGTAAGCCAGTGACAGTTAAGTATGTAGAATCGTCCAAATTGCCAACGCCCTGGGGCATGTTTTGCATGCACGGCTTTTGCGATGAGGAAAATTACAAAGAGCATGTGGTGCTCACCATGGGTGACATTAGTGGCGATGAGCCGCTGCTGGCGCGCGTGCACTCCGAGTGTTTAACCGGTGATGCGCTGTTTAGTATGCGCTGCGACTGCGGCCCGCAACTGCAGGCGGCCATGCACAAAATTGCGTTGGCCGGGCGCGGGGTAATTTTTTATTTGCGCCAGGAGGGCAGGGGTATAGGCCTGCTTAACAAAATCAAAGCCTATCACCTGCAGGACCAGGGCGCGGATACCGTCGAAGCCAACGAGCAGCTGGGCTTTGGTGCCGACATGCGCGACTACAGCATACTCAAACCTATGTTGGAGCATTTGAATATCAAAGCGCTCAAGTTAATGACCAACAACCCGCGCAAAGTAAAAGCGCTGCAGGAGTTGGGCGTTAATATTGTTGAGCGCATTCCGCACCAGACTGGGCGCAACCCGCACAACGCCAAATATTTGGAAACCAAAAAAGGCAAGCTCGGCCATTTGTTCGCTGACTATGACAGCAGCGATGAACAAAGCAGCGACGCCGACGAATAATCGCAACAGGATTCACCTATGACACGTATCGCAATTGCCGGCGCCGCCGGCCGTATGGGCAAGGCGCTGAGTGAAGCCACACAAAAAAATCCGCACACCTCATTGGGTGTGGCAACCGTTCGCCCCGGCAGTTCGCTGCTGGGCGCCGATGCCGGCGAGCTGGGCAATGTGGGCAAGCTGGGTGTGCTGGTGGTTGATGATCTGCTGGCGGCAATTAACGATTTTGATGTGCTGATTGATTTCAGCTCACCCCTGGCGACACTTGAACATGTAAAAATGTGCGCAGAGCACAAAAAGCCAATTGTGATTGGCACTACCGGTTTTAGCGCTGCCGAAAAAGCCGAGTTGCTGGCGTTTCAGGCGCAAATTCCCCTGCTGCTTTCTGCCAACTTCTCTACCGGCGTCAACCTCTGCTTCAAGCTGCTCGACCTGGCCGCGCGCGTGCTGGGTGATGACTACGACGTAGAAGTTTACGAAGCTCACCACCGCCATAAAGTGGATTCTCCTTCAGGCACGGCCATGCGCATGGGCGAGGTTTTGGCCAATGCCCTGGAGCGCGATCTGGATAAGGTTGCCGTCTATGGTCGCGAAGGCCAAATCGGTCCGCGCCCGCGCGACACTATTGGTTTTGCCACAGTGCGCGGCGGCGATGTGGTGGGCGATCACACGGTGATGTTTATGGCCGATGGCGAGCGCGTGGAAATTACCCATAAAGCGTCCAGTCGCCTGGCCTTTGCCAATGGCGCTGTGCGCGCGGCGGTTTGGCTGCAGCAGCAGGATAAAGGGCTGTTTGATATGCAGGACGTGCTGGGGCTGCGCTAAAGACGAATTGCGTTGTTGATCAGTTCATTGATCAGCGGGCTTTGTCTCTGGCGCTTGACCGTCAGCGCATAAAAATTTTCATAGACATTAGGCAGGGTCAGGTAATTAACCAGCTTGCCCTGCTTTAACTCATCCTTCACCACCACCTCTGGCATAACGGCCAGAGCGCCGGTATCTCGCGCCAGCAAACGCAGCATGGCCATATCGTCAGCTTCGGCGACAATGCGCGGTTTAAATTGATACTGCGCGCAAAAACTTTCAAAGGCCGAGCGAATTGGGCTATGGCTTACCGGAACCACCCAGTCATGATCTATTTTCTGCCGCGAAAAATCTGTCTCCAGGTGTAAACCCGGTGGCCCGATAATGGCGATAGGCTGGCGCGCCAACAGCTGGCATTGCCACAGTTCTTTATTGGAGCCCAGCACTTGGATATTGGTCAGTGCCAGATCAAATTCATGATTTGCCAGCTCGGTCAGTAAATTGACTTGTCCCCGCGCGTGCAAAATATATTTGGTATTGGGGCGGCGAATCAGCGGCTCGATAAAACTTTCCACAAAATTGCGCGACATGGTTGTGAGTACGCCAATCCTCAAGGTGAGTAGTTCGGGTTGTATGCCTTTGCTCAGCAGTGATTCCAGCTCCTCCCCTCGTTTGAATATCTCCTCCGCATAGTTAAGCGCGAACCGCCCATGTTCAGTCAGGCGCAATTGGCGCCCCTCCCGAGCGAACAGTTCAACGCCCATGCTGGATTCCAACTGGCGAATTTGCGCCGACAGTGCCGACTGCGAAATATGCAGAGCCGCTGCTGTTTTGGTGAGGTTGCCCTGCTTGGCAACACGCCAAAAGTAATAAAGATGGTGGTAATTGAGTTTGCTCATGGCGTTAATTGACTGTTCTATTAAACAGAATGTTTTGTTTTTAATTATGTATTTTTATTATGGTTGTGGCTAGCCCAAAATACGCCCTGAGGTTAAATCTTGGGAGATGCCATAGCTATGATCGAGTTTTTTGAAGCTAACCTGACCTCAGCCTTGTGGCTGGTGTTGCTGCTACCGCTGGTGATTTTGTGGAGGGCTGGGCGCGCGCGCGCCTGGACATTGGCCAGTGGCCTTGGCGGGCTCAACCTGCTGTTGGCCTTGGTGTTGTGGCTAGTCGTCCTGCAGGCTCCGCTCTCGGTGGGGTTATTGCACCTGGGGTTTGTGCAGGCAAGCCTGCTGGTGTTGGTGAATTTTCTGGGATGGATTATCTACCGCTATGCCACCAGCAATTTTCGCGGGGATACCGATGGGCCGCGCTTTTTGCGCTGGCTGACCCTTACGCTGCTCGCGGTGCAATCCCTGCTGCTGATGGATCACCTGGTGCTCTTCTGGGCGGCCTGGGCGGGGGTAAGCCTCAGCTTGCATCAGCTGCTGCTGTTTTACCCGGATCGCCCGCGTGCGCTCCTGGCTGCCCATAAAAAATTTATTATCGCGCGCGCCGCTGAGCTGCTGTTGGGGCTGGCTTTCGCTTTGATCTACCACCAGTTTGGCAGTTTCTCAATTACCCAGGTAATGGCTCAGGTATCTGCCTTAAGCGCAACCGAAATGCCTTGGCCGCTAACCTTGGCCGCCCTGTTTTTGGCCTTGGTGGCCCTGTTGAAATGTGCGCAGTTGCCAGTTCACGGTTGGCTGATTCAGGTTGTTGAATCACCCACGCCTGTGTCAGCACTTTTGCACGCGGGGGTTATCAACCTGGGGGGCGTTTTACTGCTGCTGTTTGCACCTTTGCTGACCAGGGCGGCCGAGGCTCAATGGCTGCTGTTGCTGGTGGCTGGTCCCTCGGCTGTGCTCGCGGCCCTTATCATGACAACCAGGATCAGCATCAAGGTGCGCCTTGCCTGGTCGACCTGCGCACAAATGGGCTTGATGCTGATTGAGTGTGCCCTGGGCTTGTACGAGTTGGCGCTGCTTCATCTGTTGGCGCACTCCTGTTACAAGGCGCGGGCTTTTCTGTCGGCAGGCAGTGTCGTGAATGAGCGGTTATTGCAGCAGTTAGGTGACGCCCTGGGTTGTCGCCGTTTGCCGCTAGTTCGCCACTGGCTGGGGGCTGGTCTGGTGGTGATGCCGATACTGGCGGCAGCACTCTGGTGGCTGAATTACCAGTGGCCGGGGCTGCTGAGTGAGTCGCCTGTACCCTGGATGCTCTTCTCTCTGGCACTGCTAACCCTGGTGGCCCAGCAGCTATCCCAGGATATAGCGCAGGCCGGTCACTGGCTGAAACGTTTGGCCAGCGCGCTATTCAGCCTGATCACACTTTTGGCGGTTTACCTTGTGCTCAAGGCGGCGCTGGCCCAATCCCTGGGGCTTGCTCATCAGGCGCAGAGCCTCGCTGCCAACCTCTGGGTGGCCAGTCTGCTCTGTCTATTGGCCATTACCAGTTACAGCCTGCAGCGCTGGCCGCTGCATCCACAGGTGCGTCGCGCCTGGATAGCGCTGAATGCCGGGCTCTATCTGGATGAGTGGATGAGTCGTTTAACCCTGCGCTGGCGGCCAGTAACTCTCACATCGACGGCTGTTAAGCCCTCCTTCCTGCAAACTGAGGTGAAATCATGAGTGTGATATCTGCGTCCTATGCCGAACTGGCCGTGTCCCGCGCTTTACCGGAAACCATCGCCTTGCGTGCCGCTTCGCGCGCGGCGGCGCGTATAGCACCGGCATGGCCCCTCGATAAAAGTGTTGCGGTAAACCCCCTGTGGTTTTGGCGCGAGCGCCCCATGGCCCAGGTGGCTGCGCACTTGGGTGGTCTGCGCGATATTCGCTTGCTGATGCCTAAAGCCTATTACTATCGCCAATGGCCCGAGGTGATCGGGCCCGAGCAGCTTATTCTGGCGGCGCGCGAGCTGGGAGTAGTGGTATCGCCCGAAGGCCTGGTCGCCTACCTGCGGGACGACCAGGCCCTGCCTCAATGGAAAAACCTGAGTGATTGGCTCGATGAGCAGCCAGAGCAGGCCAGCAAAATGCCCTGGCACGATGAGATCGTTTACCAGATCAGTCAGTCGTGCGGGCTGTTTTTAAGCTACCCCGAGCGCACTGGCGAGGCCTTTGGCGCCCCGGGCGCCTTCTACAGCTTCTGGCGCGACATTATTCGCCAGGATGCCGGCCTGGCCATACTCATGGATGCCCCACAGCTGCACCAATTTTTCCTCGGGCTGCCGGAGACCCCGGCGGAAGTTGTCAGCCAGTTTTACACAGAGCTGCAAGCACAGGCAGTTATTGATGAAGACAGTTTTGAAGCCTACTGCCTGGCACTGTTGCTGGATATCAATGGCTGGGCAGCGGCCTTTGCCCTGGGGCGCGATCCTTTGGTGGATGGCTTACAAGGCCCGGATGGAGTGAATGATTTACTGGCTGTGCGCCTGGCCTGGGAGTGGGGGCTCTGGCGCTGGCTGGGGCTGCAGGGTGCGTCTGGCGCACAACTGGGCAGACGTTTTCTCGAACAGTTCCATCAGTCTGCGCTGCGTGAAGCTGGCTGTCACCAGCGCCAGCAGTATCTGTGGGTGTGGCAGCGGGCGTTGGAGTTGTCGGTGCAGTCCAACCTGGCGCAGCAGCTGATCGCTGCCGAGCCTGTGGCTACCCGCGCGCCTAAATTGCAAGCTGTGTTTTGTATTGATGTGCGCTCCGAACCCATGCGCCGCGCACTGGAATCCGTCTCACCCGATGTACAAACCCTGGGGTTTGCCGGTTTTTTTGGTTTACCCATGGCTTATCAGCCCTTTGCCAGTGACCTAAAACGCCCGCAGTTGCCGGCGCTGCTCAAACCATCCCTGAATGCGCGGCCGCAATTATTGCGCAAGGATAAAGGCCATCAGCTTAAAGCCTTGTTAAAGCAACGCGCTAAAACCCATACCGGCGATCAGGCATCGGCCACTTTTGGCTGGGTAGAGGCTAAAGGAATTTTTGACGGCCTGCGCCTGTTGGCGCAGAGCTTCGGCTACAGTCACTCGACCAACCCGCTCAATCAGTTTGATCAAATTCAGGGGTGGGAGCTCTGGCGCGACGATGAGCGTCTGCAACCCCAGGCGATTGCCCAACTGCTGGCAGGTGTGCTGCGCCACATGGGCCTGACTCAGACTTTCGCCGAGCGTGTTTTGCTGGTTGCCCACGGCAGTTGCACCACCAATAACCCCCTGTCCTCTAATCTGGACTGCGGTGCCTGTGGCGGTCAGTCGGGTGAGGCCAATGCGCGTGTGCTGGCCTATTTTTTAAACATGGTCGAAGTGCGCAAGGTGCTGGCGACTCTGGGTGTTGATATTCCGGCAGCCACTCGCTTTATCCCCTGTCTGCACAATACCACCAGCGATGAAATTATCTGGTTCCAGGCACCCGGTCAGGTGCAGGCGACTTCGGAGTTTTGGCAGCCCTGGCTCAAGGTGGCCTCGGATCGCGCCCGCGCTAATCGCGCCGCTGCTATGGCTATATCCGCAGCGGATGCCGACAGCCGTCAGCGCGCCTTTGAACAACTCACCCGCGATTGGGCGCTGCTGCGTCCGGAGTGGGGCCTGGCAAATAACGCGGCATTTATTGTGGCGCCGCGCGCCGCAACCCGCAGCCTTAACCTGGAGGGACGGGCGTTTTTGCACGACTATCAATGGCGGACCGATACGGATTTCGCCACCCTGGAGCTGATTATGACGGCGCCTATGGTGGTTACCCAGTGGATTAACATGCAGTACTACGTCTCCATGACCGATAACCTGCACTACGGCAGCGGCAACAAGCTGTTGCACAATGTGGTGGGCGGCAATCTGGGGGTGTTTGAAGGCAATGGTGGCGACCTGCGCATAGGTCTGCCTTTGCAGTCGCTCCACGATGGTCAGGATTGGCGTCACCAGCCAGTGCGTTTAAATGTGTATCTGGTGGCACCGCGCCATGCCATAGCGGCAATCATCAAGCGCCATCCCACCGTCGCCGCGCTTATCAACAACGATTGGCTCTACCTGTTCCAGTGGGACCCAGAGGAGCAGCGTATCAGCCGCTATTACCATGAACAGTGGCTTGCCCTACCGGGGCTTGAGCGCCCTAGCCTGATTAAAGGGAGTGTTTGATGAGAAGCCTGTCTCATCTGCAGACCCTGGAGGCCGAAGCCATTCAGATACTGCGCGAGGTCGCCGCCAGTTTTGAAAACCCCTGCATGTTCTACTCAATCGGCAAGGATTCGACGGTGATGCTGCATCTGGCGCGCAAGGCTTTTTGGCCAGCGCCGGTGCCCTTCACCTTGTTGCACATAGACACCACCTGGGAGTTCGCCGAGATGGCGCGCTTTCGCGATCAGCTGGCGGAAAAACTGCAGTTGAAGCTGCGTGTGCATATCAATCAGGAGGCTCTGGAGCAGGGCGTTCACCCCATTCTGTCCGGCTCGGTGAAGTACAACGATCAAATGAAAACCCAGGCGCTAAAACAGGCGCTGCGCCTTTATAAGTTTGATGCCGCTTTAGGTGGTGCGCGGCGGGATGAAGAAAAGTCCCGCGCCAAGGAGCGGGTTTTTTCGGTGCGCGATGTCCATCAGACCTGGGACCCTAAAAACCAGCGCCCGGAGTTGTGGAGCCTTTACAACACCCGTCTGAATCCGGGCGAAAGTGTCCGGGTGTTTCCGCTGTCCAATTGGACCGAGCTGGATATCTGGCTGTATATACTGCGCGAAAATATCGATCTGGTCTCCCTGTACTTTTCTGCCCCGCGCAACACCTGGATCAGCGAGGAATCGGGCCAGGTTTTTATTCTGGATGATGAGCGCATGCTGCCGTTTTTGACTCCGGCGGAGATGAAATCCCTGGCGATTCGCCCGGTGCGCTGCCGCACACTAGGCTGCTATCCCCAGACAGGTGCGGTGTTAAGTGATGCGCGCGATGTGAGTGCCATTGTGCAGGAGTTGCTGCTCAGTACCACCAGTGAGCGGGAAGGGCGCATGCTCGATAAGGATCAGGTGGGCTCTATGGAGAAGAAAAAGCGCGAGGGTTATTTCTAATGGGGTCTATAGAATTTCCAGCGCATTTTACCGGGGCTCACTTTGGATTGCTCAGTCTTCATGGCAAAGAACAGATTCTCGCCCCGGCCCTGGCGCAGCGCTGGCAGGCGCGCCTAAGCATCACTCAAGATTTTGACACAGATAGCCTGGGAACTTTCAGTGGTGAAGTGGAGCGTCGAATGTCGCCACTGGATTGCGCCCTGCACAAAGCGCGTTTGGCACTGGCTTTAACCGGGGCAGAGTTCGGTTTGGGGAGCGAGGGCAGTTTTGGTCCTTCGCCCTGGGGCTTTGGCGTTATTAACCAAGAGCTGATTGCCTGTGTTCCGGCGCGGGGAGATTGGTGTGTGGTTGGTTGTCATGCTGCCCCTGTTGTTGTGGGTGAATGCTGTTTTGGCGATGCCGATCAGCAAGCCCTTTTTTGGCAACACCTGCCTGAGGAGCAGGGTGTGATGTTGATTGGGGAGGGGCGAGTGGCCAAGGGCCTGCGCACCCGGGAGCAGGCCAATTGCCAGCTGAGTGACTGGTATGGCGCGCAGATACCGCCAGACCTGCGTATCGCCTATGACCTGCGTGCCCACCAATCGCCACTTAGGCGCGAGACTATCGCACTGGCGGCCAATAACCTCCTCGAAAGGCTCGACAGTCGCTGCCCCGCCTGCACCCGCCCCGGGTTTTGGCCGGATAAGCGAGAAACCGGCTTGCCTTGCGCCGACTGTGGTTGTCCTACATCCAGTCTGAAGCGGCGCCTAGCCTGCTGCGATGCCTGCGGTCATCAGCAATCATCTGCGGTTGAGGCGCGCTATTCCGACCCGACACATTGTCCGAGGTGTAATCCATGATGCTTTTACTGAATGCGCGTACTGAATGCGCGGATTCACTACCGGCCACAGACACCCTTGCGAATTAAAACTGCGCGCCCAGACCAACCCTTGCCCGCAGGGGCTGGCAGAGGGCGCTGAACAGATGGGTGCAGAATTCTAATGGACAGGTTGGCCCTACTCCCGTAGAATTCGCGGTTAACTCGCGCAAGGCCGGATTGGCCGGGAAATAAGCGCGCCAGGATACGAGCAGTTCGCATTAGAACGCTAATAAAAGCGAGATGAAATCAGTATTTCATCTCGCTTTTTTACAACCTGAACCCGGAGGGTTCGGGCTGTTGCCAGACCCATCACCATTGCCCTTACTCATATTGCAGATCGCGCCACCTCCCAGTGAACAGTGCGACTGCCTTCTTGAGTCTAAAAAAGGTCAAAAAATCATGTCTGGCAGCCGGTGATTGATTTTAGTTTTTGAATTTACAACTTGCTTTAAGGGTATCCCCCGAGCGGCTTAGATAGCGTTCAGGTGTCCTCCAAGCCAAAACCCAACCAGTCCAGGAGGTTGTTTTGACTACTCAGGAATCCCTTCCTGCCCAGAAAAAGGCCATTTTGGTTCTTGCTGATGGTAGTGTTTTCCGTGGTACCGCTATAGGTGCCGAGGGTTTATCTGTTGGTGAAGTGGTGTTTAACACCTCCATCACCGGTTACCAGGAGATCCTCACCGACCCATCCTATGCCCAGCAAATCGTCACCCTCACTTACCCGCACATAGGTAACGTGGGTACCAACAGTGAGGACGAAGAGTGCGACAAAATCTGGGCCACTGGCCTGGTGATTCGCGACTTACCCCTCCTGGAAAGCAATTTCCGCAGCCAGCAAAACCTGTCTGACTACCTCAAAGCCCACAAGGTTATCGGCATAGCCGATATAGATACCCGTCGCCTGACTCGTATTTTGCGCGACAAAGGTGCGCAAAACGGCTGCATCATGGCCGGCGATGTGGATGAAGCCCAGGCCCTGGCGGCGGCTAAAGCCTTTGGCGGTTTGAAAGGTTTGGACCTGGCCAAAGAAGTTACCGTGAGCGAGCCCTACAACTGGAATGAGACCAGCTGGAAGTTGGGCGAAGGCCACAGCACCCCAACTGGCGCTAAAAAATTCAAAGTGGTCGCCTACGACTACGGCGTTAAACGCAACATTCTGCGCATGCTGGTGGACCGCGACTGCGAGCTGGTGGTAGTACCGGCAAAAACGCCCGCTGCCGAGGTATTGGCGATGAATCCGGACGGCGTCTTCCTGTCCAACGGCCCTGGCGATCCGGAGCCCTGCGACTACGCCATCAGTGCGATTAAAGCCATTCTCGACACCGAGATTCCGGTGTTTGGTATCTGCCTGGGTCACCAGCTGCTGGCGCTGGCCTCAGGTGCCAAAACCATCAAGATGAAATTCGGTCACCACGGCGGCAACCACCCGGTGCAAAACCTGGATAACCAGCAGGTGATGATCACCGCGCAAAACCACGGTTTTGCGGTGGAAGAGTCCAGCCTGCCAGCCAATCTGCGCGCGACTCACAAGTCGCTGTTTGACGGTTCACTGCAGGGGATTCACCGCACCGACAAGCCGGCCTTCAGCTTCCAGGGTCACCCCGAAGCCAGCCCAGGCCCGCACGATGCCGCCCCTCTGTTTGACCACTTTATTGAATTGATGCAAGCGCGCAAAGCGTCCTAACCGGAGTCGACATGCCAAAACGTACCGACATAAACAGTATTTTAATTCTCGGCGCTGGCCCGATTGTTATCGGCCAGGCCTGTGAGTTCGACTACTCAGGCGCCCAAGCCTGTAAGGCTCTGCGTGAAGAGGGTTACCGCGTTATCCTGGTGAACTCTAACCCAGCGACCATCATGACTGACCCAGCCATGGCCGATGCCACCTATATCGAGCCGATTGAGTGGCAAACCGTTGCCAAAATCATCGAAAAAGAGCGTCCCGATGTGATTCTGCCCACCATGGGCGGACAGACAGCACTCAACTGCGCCCTGGCGCTGGCCAAGCACGGCGTGCTGGAAAAGTACAATGTGGAGCTGATCGGCGCTAAAGAAGAAGCCATCAACATGGCCGAAGACCGCAACCTCTTCGACCAGGCGATGAAGCGTATCGGCCTCTCCTGCGCCCGCGCCAAGATTGTTCACAGCCTGGAAGAGGCTCGTGAAGCGCCGAAAGAGTTCGGCTTCCCCTGTATTATTCGCCCGTCATTTACCATGGGCGGTTCCGGTGGTGGTATCGCCTACAACTGGGACGAATTTGAAGAAATCTGTACCCGCGGCCTGGACTTGTCGCCCACCAACGAGCTGCTGATCGACGAGTCCCTGCTCGGCTGGAAAGAGTACGAAATGGAAGTGGTGCGCGACAAAAATGACAACTGCATTATTGTCTGCTCAATCGAAAACTTTGACCCCATGGGTGTGCATACCGGTGACTCCATTACCGTTGCCCCGGCGCAAACCCTGACCGATAAAGAGTATCAAATCATGCGTAACGCCTCGGTGGCGGTACTGCGTGAAATCGGCGTGGAAACTGGCGGCTCCAACGTGCAGTTCGCGGTTAACCCCGTGGATGGCCGCATGGTAGTGATCGAGATGAACCCGCGTGTGTCTCGCTCCTCGGCGCTGGCCTCCAAGGCGACTGGCTTCCCTATTGCTAAAATCGCCGCCAAATTGGCTGTGGGTTATACCCTGGACGAGCTGCAAAACGAAATCACCGGCGGTGCTACCCCGGCATCTTTCGAGCCGTCTATCGATTATGTGGTTACCAAAGTACCGCGCTTCACCTTTGAAAAATTCGGCGACGCCGATGCTCGCCTGACCACCCAGATGAAATCTGTGGGTGAGGTGATGGCCATTGGTCGCACTTTCCAGGAATCCCTGCAAAAAGCCCTGCGCGGTTTGGAGGTAGGCTCTGCCGGTTTTGAATCCAAAGTGGATGTGACCAGTGAAGAAGGTCAGTCGCGCATTCGCCGCGAACTGGCTACTCCTGGCGCCGAGCGTATCTGGTACGTGGGCGACGCCTTCCGCATGGGTTTGAGCGTGGAAGAAGCGTTCAACCTGTCCAAGATTGACCCCTGGTTCCTGATCCAGATTAAAGAATTGATTGATATTGAGCAGTCGCTGCGCAGCAAAACCCTGCAGGATATAGATGCCGACCAGCTCTATCGCCTTAAGCGCAAAGGCTTCTCCGACAAGCGTTTGGCGCTGTTGCTGGGTACCACTGAAAAGGTTGTGCGCCACCACCGTCAGGGCCTGAATATTCGCCCCGTGTACAAGCGAGTGGATACCTGTGCGGCTGAATTCTCCACCTCTACTGCCTATATGTATTCCACCTATGAGGAGGAGTGCGAAGCCAACCCCAGTGACAAGAAGAAAATTCTGGTCATCGGCGGCGGCCCCAACCGTATTGGCCAAGGTATTGAATTTGACTACTGCTGCGTACACGCCGCCCTGGCGATGCGCGAAGACGGTTACGAGACCATTATGGTCAACTGTAACCCGGAGACAGTTTCCACCGATTACGATACTTCCGACCGTCTGTTCTTCGAGCCAGTAACCCTCGAAGATGTGCTGGAAATCGTGCAGAAAGAAAAGCCCGTGGGCGTCATAGTGCAATTTGGTGGTCAGACCCCGCTGAAACTGGCGCGCGCCCTGGAAGCCGAAGGTGTGCCTATTATTGGTACTAGCCCAGACGCCATCGACAAGGCCGAAGACCGCGAGCGCTTCCAGCAGATGATCGAGAAACTGGAGCTGCGTCAACCGCCCAATGCCATTGTGCGTTCACTGGAAGAAGCGCTGTTGGCTGCCGATAAAGTTGGCTATCCACTGGTAGTTCGCCCCTCCTATGTACTGGGCGGCCGCGCCATGGAAATCGTCTACAAAGAGGAAGAGTTGCGCACCTATATGCGCACGGCGGTGCAGGTATCTGAAGATGCGCCCGTGTTGCTTGACCACTTCCTCAACAATGCTATCGAAGTGGATATTGACTCTGTCTCCGACGGCCAGCAGGTAGTGATTGGCGGCATCATGCAGCACATTGAGCAGTGTGGTGTACACTCGGGCGACTCCGCCTGTTCGCTGCCGCCTTACTCTCTGCCTGCCGAGGTGCAGGACGAGATGCGCGAAACTGTTAAGAAGATGGCCATTGAATTGGGTGTTATCGGCTTGATGAACACCCAGCTGGCTTATCAGGACGGCAAGATTTACGTCATCGAAGTGAACCCGCGCGCCTCGCGCACCGTACCTTTTGTGTCCAAGTGTATCGGTGTGTCTCTGGCCAAGGTGGCGGCGCGCTGTCAGGCAGGTATTAGCCTGGAAGCCCAGGGTTTTACCAAGGAAATCATTCCCGATTTTTACAGTGTTAAAGAGGCGGTATTCCCCTTTAACAAGTTCCCGGCAGTGGACCCGATTCTCGGTCCAGAGATGAAATCCACCGGCGAGGTAATGGGCGTGGGCGACACCTTTGGTGAAGCCTATGGTAAATCGCAATTGGCCGCCAACAACCGTATAGCCAGTAAGGGCGCAGCCTTTATCAGCGTGCGCGATATGGATAAAGATGGCATAGTCAGCGTTGGTAAAGACCTGGCTGAACTGGGCTTTAAGCTGGTTGCTACGCGCGGTACTGCGTCTGTATTGCAGCAGGCCGGGCTGGAAGTGCAGGTGGTTAACAAGGTTCAGGAAGGCCGTCCACACATTGTTGATATGATTAAAAACGACGAGATAGATTTGATTATCAACACAGTGGAAGGGCGCCAGGCCACACGCGATTCGGCCTCCATTCGCCGCAGTGCGGAAAACCATCGCGTTTATTACAACACGACCTTGGCTGCCGGTTTGGCGGTTTGTATGGCGTTGAAGCAGGAGCAGGAGATCAGTGTACGTCGCCTGCAGGATCTGCATCTGCGCGTAAAAGCCAAGTAATTTGAGTCATTTATAAAAGGAAGGGCGCATGAGCACCAAGTTCCCCATGACCCAGGAAGGCGCAGAAAAACTGCGCCTCGAGCTTGAAGACCTGAAGAAAGTGCAGCGGCCACGTATAGTGGCGGCTATTGCCGAGGCTCGCGCTCACGGTGATTTAAAAGAAAACGCCGAATACTCCGCCGCGCGTGAACAGCAGAGTTTTTGTGAGGGGCGTATTAAAGAAATCGAAGCCAAGCTGAGCCATGCTCACATTATTGATGTGACCAGTATCCCTCACACGGGCAAGGTGTTGTTTGGTACGACTGTAACTATCATCAATCTGGAAACAGAGCAATCTGTCAGTTACCAGATCGTGGGCGATGACGAGGCGGATGTTAAATCCAACAAAATCAGCGTCAACTCACCTATTGCCCGCGCTTTGGTGGGTAAAGAGGAGGGCGATGTGGTGGTGGTGCGCGCTCCTGGCGGTGAAGTGGAGTATGAAATCGATCAGGTAGTGCATATCTAACTGATTGAGAAACGAAAAAGGCTGATCCTGGATCAGCCTTTTTCGTTTATATCGGTCCCAAACTACACAGGGCGGTGGAGGTTGGATAGCTTGGGATTAGCCTTTTTATTGGGTTTATAAATTAGCAATACCTTACCGATTTCCTGGATAATTTCGATATTGGGTAAGTCGGCAATCTCTTCAACCAGAGCTTTGCGATCCTCGCGTTCAGCGACTGCCAGTTTGATTTTGATCAGTTCGTGATCGTCAAGCGCGCGATTGAGTTCATTGATTACGCCTTCGCTTAAGCCATTGCCAGCGATTGTCACAATCGGATTGAGTTTGTGGCCAATGGTGCGAAATTGCTTTTTACGGTCCGGGCTGATCGGCATACAATTACCTAAAAAATGACAGATATA
>CBINKF010000002.1:0-19214 GCA_966251115.1 uncultured Cellvibrio sp. | reverse complement strand
CTAGCGCCAGCCTTCAGCTGACGGCGGCACATCCCTGTGCCGCACTATTAATCCGCCAATATTCATCGCCGGATTAATAATGGGTAGCTGTTAATTATTTTGGGGGCAGGGACGCCTTATTATTTTGGAGAAAAACCTATGAGTGATGACAAAAGCCAACGCCATAAAGAGCGCATGCAACAGCGCAAAGAAATTGTTGATGCCGCCATAGCGCGCGCCGATGAGGAGCGCGGAGTGGTGATTGTACTCACCGGTGACGGCAAGGGCAAAAGCTCTTCGGGCTTTGGTACCGCGCTGCGCTGTTTAGGCCACGGCTATAAAGTTGCCATAGTGCAATTTATTAAGGGCACTTGGGAGTGCGGCGAAAAAAACTTTTTAACCGAAAGCCTGTTTCGCGGTGTTAGCCCCAAGCTGGAATACTTTGTGATGGGTACCGGCTTTACCTGGGAGACACAAAGCGCCGAGCAGGATCGCGCCGCCGCAGAGAAGGTTTGGACTGAGTGTGAGCACGTATTGCGCGACCCGGAGATTCACCTGGTATTGTTTGATGAGCTCACCTACATGCTCAACTATAAATACCTGGACAAGGATAAGGTAGTTGCAGCTATTAAAAATCGCCCGCGCAACCAGAATGTGATTATTACCGGGCGCGGGGCCAAAAAATATCTGGAGGATCTGGCGGACACCTTTAGCGAGGTTAAATCCATCAAACACGCTTTTAACGCGGGTGTTAAGGCGCAGAAGGGGATTGAGTGGTAGTTTGCGCATCCGGCCTATTTGCCGACGATGCGGTTATCGGTGAGTGCGTCAGTATTAAATTAACCAGCTGTTGGTAATTGCCATCAAAGTGATGATCACCGGGCAGGTAAAATAAGTTGATCTGCTGCGCCTGGCGCGTTGGCAATTTTTCCAGGGCAGCGCACAGGCTCTCGTCTTTATCAGAATAAAAGCAGTTGGTTGGCCAGTCGCGCCACTGGCTGGCTTCCGGATAGGTTTTGTAAGGGGCTTCCGCACTGGTATTTAACCAACCGCTCAGGTGAAAAGTAAAATCCACACTGGTAGAAGGGTTGAGCAGATTAACACTGAGAACCTTTGCTCGGGTTTGGTGGTTAAGGCTATTCACCATAAACGGCATGACATCCGCACCCATGGAAAAGCCAATGAGCAGCACTTTGGTTTTATGCCAAAGCCCGGTGTAGTGATCCAGCACCTGCTGTAAATCTGCGCCGGCGATTTGTGGGTCTTTGCCCTCCCAAAAATATTGCAAAGAATTCCAACCCACCACAGGTACACCTCGACCGCTGAGGTTATTGGCTATATCTTTGTCAATATTAGCCCAGCCGCCATCACCGGAAATTACCAGAGCCATAATGTCGGCGTTAGCAAGATCTCCATGGCTGTTTCCCTCCAGCACAACCAACGGCAGTTGATCCAGGTTGTTTTTGTCGGTGCGTTGTTTTTCGCTTAGTTGGGTTTCCGCTTGGTCGCGTGCTTGGCTCCAGTTGTTCATCAGCGGGACTGTATTTAACCAGTGTTGAACCTGACTAGGGCTGTTAAATAAATACCAGGGTGTGGCTGGTGCGAGGAAAGGGTTCAATTGAATGGCTTTTTGGGCAGGTTGCCAGGTAACTGCGGGTGAGTTTTTGCAAGGCGCCAGCGGCAGTGGCAATTGGGTTTGCATGTCGCTACTGAATGCGCCGCGAAAAAGCCCAGCAGGTACTTGGCTGAGCATGGCAAATAAGTAAGCACCGGCACGGCCAAGGCCAGTAACAAAGGCGGGTTCAAAGTGGGTGAATTGATGGTTTTGTTGCAAGTCCTGGGCGTAAACCGATAGCGGTGTCGCGGCGTCAAAACATTTAGCCTGGCGCGCGGCAATTTCAGATAAATAAGTGTCCATATTCAACACGGCTGCCAGTTTGCCGGTTTGACTCAGTTGACTTGCCAGTTGCTCCGCTTGCTGCTGATGTTGTCTATCCGTCAGTACCAACTCCAGCGCCTGGGTGCCGCCCATATAAATCTGCGTCTTGCCAAAATCACCCCAGGCAAAGGTTTCTATCGGTTGCTGGGCTATAGCCGCGGAACTTAATAAACACCACAACATTAGCAACTGTTTCATTTACCAAAGCTCCCGCGCAGTCCACCGGAAATTTTTGGAGTGATAGTGAAAATAACCTTGGCAATATTCTGGCCAGCCGGGTAGGCCAAATAACTGGGTCGCCATTGCGGGTGAAACTTTTCCTTGTACTGGCGCAAACCCTGGAAATCGTAAAAATCATTATCCAGCTGAAACAGCGACGCACCGAGCCGCTGCCACAAGGGGGCGAGTCGGTCGCGATCCAAACCGGAGAGTGGCGCCATACCCAGGTTGAAATTGCTATAGCCCTGGGCCTGGCCCCAGAGCATTAAATTGATGAGTAAATAATCCATAGTGCCTTTGGGGGCGGAGTCGTCGTAGCGCATAAGGTCGATAGAAATCTCGCTGCTTTTTTCAGTGCGCAATAAATTGGCAAAGGCGACGAGTTGGTCGTCTTTGCGCACTACTGCCAAGTCGGTTTGGCTGAGGTAATACTCATCGAAGAAACCCAGCGAAAAACTTTTTTCGCGCACTTTTTTATGGGCGAGCCAATGGTCGGATATCAATTTTAATTGCGCTATAAATTCACTGACCTGGGCGCGCGGAATCAGCGCAAACTCATAGCCATCCTTGTTGATTTTGTTGAGGGTGCCGCGAAACGACATGCCAGCATTGCCTTTGATAGAAAAGCGCTCCAGATCCACCAGCGCTTCCTCGCCCAGTTTGGCCAGGTTTAAGCCCAGGTCGACATAATGCGACAGGTATTGACTGGATACCCGGTAAAACACCGGTTTAGCACCATAGAGATCGGCCGCGGCGCGAAAAGCGCGCATTAAACCCGGAAAATTATCACGGTTACCGCAGGGATCGCCCAGGGCAATCCAATAGCGGTTGCTAGTGGTGTAGGCGATAAAACTAGTGCGTGTCTCACTCCAAAAAATATATTTATCGCCAGTCAGGCAAATAATTTGCTCGGTGTTAGGCTGTTGGGCAATAAGGCTCGCCGCCTGGTTGATTTCCTCGGTTGAAGGCGGAGCGGGCCTATAGCGACCGCGCGACAACAAAAAATAAATAACTAAGGCGCTACTCAAAATACTGAGCGCCAGACTGGTGCGCAAAAAGCGTGAAGCGCTGCCGTGGAGGCTGAACTCCCACCAGAGTTGGTTGCTGTAATCCACATCCTGATGGGCGATAAAGCCAACGAAGACGCTGAGGCTTACCAGACTCAGCAGCATAAAAACCCAGGGCCAGGTGAGTAGTCGCTGCTCAAAAAACGAGGGGCGATAAAAATAGCGGCGATTACTGGCGATGAAAATTAACACCAAACCTAAAAAACTCGCCTCTTCGTAATCCCAGCCTTTGAATAGCGAAAAGAAAATACCGGCGCTGAGTAAAATAAGTGTGAGTGGATAGGCCAGGCGGATACGCAGGGCAACGGCGCGGGCGACAAGTAGTAACAACAGCCCGATCAGGCTGCCAAGCAAATGCGATATTTCAATTAGCGGTAGGCCTACCAGTTTGGCCAGGGGTTGCAGGCGCTCGGGCAGGGCGGGTGTGCTGCCGGAAATTAACAGTACCGCGCCTGCCATAATCATCAGCCCAGGTAGCACCCTGGGCAGGGCATCCCGCAGTAAACGCGCGCTTATCTGGGTAATTTTTGCGGTGCGACTGGCAAAGGGGTTATTTAATAATTTGGCAAACCACTGGCGATTTTGAATCCAGGCAAAGCTGACACCGGCCAAACTCAGTGGCATAAAATAGTAAATGACACGATAACTGACTAACGCCATTAGCAATTGCTGGTGGTCGGCAACCGGGCCCACTAAATAGAGAAAAATTCCTTCAAATACTCCCAGCCCACCGGGTACCTGGCTAAATAGTCCACTCATTTGCGCCAGTAAGTAGAGGGTAAAAAACCAAAAGAAGGACATATTCAGGGTGCTGTCCAGCAAACTGTAAAGCACAAGACTAGCGAGGATTAAATCTACAGCGCCGAGCAGGGTTTGCAGCAAGCTGGTTTTATAGTTGGGTAAACTAAATTCCATGCGCCCCAAACTGACATTGCGCTTGAACAATACCAGCAACCAGTAGCCGGCCAACCCCAGGGCCGCAATACATACTAACCAGCGCAAATGGCCGCCGACTAATTGCGGGTCGGTAAACTCTTTGGCGGTTAACAAGATCGCACTGGCGCAAAACAAGCTCAGCGCACCTAACAAATAAGTGCTGCTGCCAAATAAAATAATTTTGCCAATAGCGGCGGGGTTTAGTCCCCAGTCGCTGTAAAATCGAAAGCGAATGGAACCGCCGGAGAGCATGGCCTGGCCGGCGTTGTTGCTGACCGCATAGCTTAAAAAACCGACATAGAGTGCCTGGCGCCAGCTAATGGAATAGCCCAGGGTGCGCACCGCCAAAAGATCATAGGCGCCCAGGCACAGGTAACCCAGCCCGCTGAACGCCAGCGCTGCCAGCAATTGTTGCCACTGGAAATCCTGAATAATTTGTTTGGCCGATTCCCAGGTTAGCTGGTATTGGCTGATCTCGCGTCCAACCATATATATTGCAGCTACGGCAGCCAGGGCGGGAATCCAGTGTAAAATGCGTTGCCAGTTCATGGGTGAGGTTTGCCTGACGTGAATGAGGAGGAGCTGAAGTTATTGTGCTTTGGGGAATGCAAAAAATGCGGCGCATTATCCATGCTGGCACTAAACCAGTGTAGGATTTGACCCCCGGGTTGCCATAAGATTTTGCGCCAAATTTATATTGATGGCGTTTATACGCCTGGCTTGAGCATTTTTATTTTCGCCGGGTGATAACTTTGCCGGGCTGAGAGCAAATTTTTATTAATAGAGATTTTCTGTGTCTAGTTTGATGATCCAGGGCACCACGTCAGACGCGGGTAAAACTACCCTGGTGGCTGCCCTCTGTCGAATTTTTAACAAGCGCGGCTGTGCGGTGGTTCCCTTTAAGCCGCAGAACATGGCCTTGAACTCGGCGGTTACCCCGGAGGGCGGTGAAATTGGCCGCGCCCAGGCCCTGCAGGCGCAGGCCGCCGGCCTGGCCCCGCACACAGATATGAATCCCATACTGATCAAACCCAGCAGCGATACCCGCGCGCAGATTATTGTGCAGGGTGCTGCTGTCACAGATATGGATGCGGCGGTATATCACCACTACAAAACCCAGGCCATGGGTTTTGTGTTGGATTCCTATCAGCGACTGCAAAAAAACTACCAGCTTATTCTGGTGGAGGGCGCCGGCAGCCCGGCAGAAATTAACCTGCGCGATCGCGACATTGCCAACATGGGCTTTGCCGAGCAGGTGGACTGCCCGGTTGTTTTAATTGCCGATATTGATCGCGGTGGAGTTTTTGCGCACCTGGTGGGCACCCTCGAATTATTGAGTGAAAGCGAGCGCGAGCGGGTGGTGGGTTTTGTGATTAATCGCTTTCGCGGCGACTTGTCACTCTTGCAGTCGGGCCTGGACTGGCTCGAACAAAAAACGGGCAAGCCGGTGCTGGGGGTAATTCCCTATATCGCGGGGCTGCATCTGGATGCTGAGGATGCGCTCACCCCATCGGCACTAAAACCCGAGGCTGCGCTGAGAGTAGCGGCCCTGGCACTGCCGCGCATTTCCAATCACACCGATATGGACCCCTTGCGTTTGCATCCGCAGGTGGAATTTAACTGGGTGGGCCCCAATCAGGTCATTCCCCCATGCGACCTGGTAATAATTCCCGGCAGCAAAAATGTGCGCGCGGATTTGCAGTTTGTGCGTGCGCAGGGCTGGGATTTACAGCTGCAAAGACATCTGCGCTATGGCGGTAAACTGCTGGGGATTTGCGGCGGCATGCAAATGCTGGGCACGAGCCTGGCTGATCCTCTGGGGCTGGAAGGCCCCGCCGGTGAGAGCCCAGGGTTGGGCTATCTGGAGATTCATACCCAGTTGCAGGGCGATAAAATTTTGCGTCAGCGCCAGGGGCTGCTGTGGGATGGGCAGACACCCGTTTCAGGCTATGAAATTCACCTGGGACGCAGTTGGGGCAGTGCATTTGCGCGACCTTTTGCCCAGTTGCAGCAGGGCGCAGAATGGGTTGCCGAGGGCGCGATAAGCGCCGACAACCAAATTATGGGAAGCTATTTGCACGGCCTGTTTGACGAGCCACAAGCGCTATCGCTATGCCTGGCCTGGGCCGGTTTGGCCAAGGCCCAAGGCCTCGACATAAATGCGCGGCGGGAGCAGGAACTGGAGCGTTTGGCGCAGGTAGTGGAGCAGTCATTGGATTGGCACAAGTTTGCGAGCGCGCTTCCACAATTGTTGCCTTGGCTCGCTCAATAAGGGCTGCGCCAACCACCTGATGTCATCAGCCCCTGGCCTATACTCAAATGCCACCCGTGGGATCTGGCGAAATTGATAAGGAGTAAATATGCATAGCCCGTGGCTCTGGCGCAAACTTTGGCTAATGGCGGTTGCCCTGGGGGTAATTTGTCTTGCGCAGGCGCAGAGTCCTAATCCGGCCTCCAGTGAGCGAACAGCCCAGGTTGCCAATACGACAGCGGCGCAGGCGGACAGCCCCCTGCTGTTGGCGACCAATATCACCTCCGCTTACAGCTCCGAAGCCGACCCCGACACGCGTAAAATACTGCCGCAACTGAGTTGTATCTTTAAAACTATGGGGGTGAATTATCGGGTAAAAACCATGCCCTGGCGGCGCGCTTATCAGGAGGTAAAAAATAATCGTGTGGATGGTTTTTTTACGGCAATTCCGGCCCGCGAATTGGAGCCCTATGCGGTGCTCTCGGCACCTTTGTTATTGGAAAATTGGTATTGGTTTTGGCGCAGCGACACTGTTGCCCCCGAGTCCTGGCGCCAGGGGTATAAGCTGGGTTCAATTTTGGGCAGTCAGCAGGAAACCTGGCTGGAGGAATCTGGTTATCACGTCGACCTGACCGCCAGTAATCTGCCGCAGCTGATTAAATTATTAAAGTCCAAACGCATAGACGTACTGTTGGCGGATCAGGATTACTTTGAAAAGGCTGCGCGCGAATTAGCGCTGGACCCAGGCGAATTTCAATCGCGCTTTATTCGCTACGCGCCCCTGGGGGTTAGCTTTAACGAGATCTTTTTAAATAAGTCGCCCGGCTTTTTGCCGCGCTTTAACGCCGCCATTAACCTGTGCAACCCCGAACATTTTGCGTTGTCACCCCAGGAGCAACAGCGTGTGCGCGCACTCTTGTCGCGCAAGCTGGAGCGCTGGCGGCATCTGCCGGGTTTGGATGATGCCCTGCGCCAGCGCAATAAAACGGCAGCCAATCTCTCTGTTAAAGCCGTTCAGGCTTTGGACGCTCAGTGGATGGAGGCCTTTGCGCAAAACAATTTGGCTTTTGCCATGAGTTTGGTGAATCAAACGCTATCGGCGCAGTTGCGCGAAATTAAAAAGCAAGCGGATGGGCTGCTCACCGAAATTATCATTGCCGACAGGCGCGGACTAAACCTCGCCATCAGCGATATTACCTCGGATTATTGGCAGGGTGACGAAAGCAAATTTACTGCGGCGTTTGCCCAGCCGAGTAATAGCCTGCTATTTGGTGAAGTGGCCTATGATGAATCCAGCAAGCATTTTCAAGTACAGCTGAGCCTACCGCTCAATGCGGAGGCGGACAATGAGCCTTTGGGTGTGATGATTTTAGGCGTGGACGTTGAGCGCGCCCTGGCGCAATTGCAGTAGTTCGCCGCCGCCAGGCAACGGCGAACCGGGCTGTAATACCGTCCTTGGTTGAAGGCTATTTGTTAAAACAGCGCTTGGTTGATCCAGAGATGGGTGGCCACACTGGCAAAATAACCAATTGCGATGACTGGGGTCCATTTTAAATGGCCGAGAAAAGTGTAGTAGCCGCGCGCCTGACCCATCAGTGCGACACCGGCCGCCGAGCCAATCGACAACATGCTGCCGCCCACACCTGTGGTGAGTGTTACCAGCAGCCACTGCCCAAAACTTAAATCGGGCGACATGGTCAGCACAGCGTACATCACCGGAATATTATCGACGACTGCCGACACCAGCCCCAGGGCAACGTTGGATACAGTCGGGCTAAAGTTGCCGTAAAGTGATTCCGACAGCAGGGTCAGGTAACCCATAAAGCCCAAACCACCCACGCACATAATCACGCCGTAAAAAAACAACAAGGTGTCCCATTCCAGGCGCGCCAAAGGTTGGAATACGTCAAAGGGCAGGGGAATGCGGGTGAGCGGGTTTTCACCCTGGGGCTGAATGTAATCCGATGTGGCTTGCGACATAACCACGCCTTTTTTGCGCAGGTAGTAGCCGTAGAGCTTTAAGTAGGCGAGGCCCATCATCATGCCCATGACCGGCGGCATATGCAGCACTATATGGCCCATCACGGCACTGAAAATAGTGGCTAAAAATAAAATCAAAAAGGGAATGGCGCCCTCTTTGTAGGTGAGGTGTTCCAAGACCAGGTCTTCCGCATCTTTATGGCTTGCCTTGTTGTTAATAAACAAGCTCATGGCGATGGCAGGCACTAAAAAATTCACCAGCGAGGGCAAAAACAGGTGGAAGAAATCCACAAAGGGAACCTTACCCGCCTGCCACACCATGAGTGTGGTGATATCGCCAAAGGGGCTAAAGGCGCCGCCGGAGTTGGCGGCTACCACAATATTGATACAGGCCAGGTTGACGAAACGGCGGTCGTCCTCGGCAATTTTTAACACCACCGCACACATCAACAGGGCGGTAGTCAGGTTGTCGGCGACGGGCGAAATTAAAAACGCGAGGAAGCCGGTGATCCAAAATAATTGACGGTAGCTAAAACCTTTGCGAATCATCCAGGCGCGCAGGGCGTTAAACAGGCCGCGCTCATCCAGGGCGTTGATGTAAGTCATCGCCACCAGCAAAAACAACATCAACTCGGAGAATTCCAGCAGCGTGTGTTTGAAGGCTTCCTCCGCCAGGGGCGAGTGGCCTTCAACTTTATAGAGCCAGCCGATCAGTAGCCAGATAAGGCCTGAGGCGGCCAATACTGGTTTTGATTTACGCAGATGGAGCACTTCTTCCAACATCACAAATACATAAGCAACGACAAACAAGCCGACGCATATCCATCCAATATTGGAGTGGGTGTAGTCTGTGCCCTGACTGGCATAGGCTGTTCCGCAGAACAGCGATAACAACAGGGGGATTAGCCACTGATATTTGGCTTGAACTCTGGTTTGAACATTGGCTTGGTACTTGGTTTGTCGCATTGTTTCTCCACTGTTTTTGTAGGATTTTTTAGTTATTAAAATGGGAAAAAGGCAGCGCGGTGGCTGCCTTTTTCATTTTTTTACTTAAGCGGTTTGTATTTCATGCGCTTGGGTTGCGCGTCCTGGCCCTTACGTTTTACCAGATCCTCGTGGTACTCGGTGTAGTTGCCTTCAAAGAAGACAATGTCCGAGTCGCCTTCGTAGGCGAGGATATGGGTGGCAATACGGTCGAGGAACCAGCGGTCGTGCGAGATCACCAGCACACAGCCGGGGAAGGCGAGGATCGCATCTTCCAGGGCGCGCAGGGTTTCCACGTCCAGGTCGTTGGAGGGTTCGTCGAGCAGCAGCACGTTGGCGCCCTGCTTGAGGGTGTTGGCCAGGTGCAAACGGCCGCGCTCACCCCCGGAGAGTTCGCCCACACGCTTCTGCTGGTCGGAGCCTTTGAAGTTGAAGCGGCCAATGTAAGCGCGCGAGCTAACTTCGTAGTTGCCGATCTTGAGAATGTCATGGCCATCGGACACGGCTTCCCACACGGTTTTGTTGTCTTGCAGGTTTTCGCGGCTCTGGTCGACAAAGGCCAGGTTGACGGTTTCACCTATCACCACCTTACCGCTGTCAGGCTGCTCCTGGCCGGAGATCATGCGAAATAGGGTGGATTTACCCGCGCCGTTACCGCCGACAATGCCTACCACCGCACCCTTGGGAATGCTAAAGCTGAGGTTGTCGATCAGCAGGCGGTCGCCATAGCCTTTGCTGACGTTTTCAAACTCGATGACCTTGTCACCCAGGCGCTCGCCGGGCGGAATGTAGATCTCGTTGGTTTCGTTACGGGCCTGGAATTCCTGGCTCTGCAATTCGTCAAAACGCGCCAGGCGCGCCTTGCTCTTGGCCTGGCGGCCCTTGGGGTTTTGGCGCACCCACTCCAGCTCCTGCTTCAGGGCTTTCTGGTGAGCGGCTTCGCTGCGCTGCTCCTGCGCTAAGCGAGCTTCTTTTTGCTCCAGCCAGTTGGAGTAGTTGCCCTCGTAAGGGATACCGTGGCCGCGGTCGAGTTCGAGAATCCAGCCGGCGGCGTTATCGAGGAAGTAGCGGTCGTGGGTGATGGCCACCACAGTGCCGGTGAACTTTTGCAGGAACTGCTCCAGCCAGTAGACGGATTCGGCGTCCAGGTGGTTGGTGGGTTCGTCCAGCAGCAGCATATCGGGGCGCGACAGCAGCAGGCGGCAGAGGGCCACACGGCGCTTTTCACCGCCGGAGAGTTTGGTGACATCGGCATCCCAGGCGGGCAGGCGCAGGGCGTCGGCGGCAACTTCCAAGGTGTGGTCCAGGTTGTGGGCATCCCAGGCCTGGATAATGTCTTCGCACTTGGCTTGTTTTTTCGCCAGGTCATCAAAGTCGGCATCCGGCTCGGCATAGGCGGCGTAGATGCGATCCAGCTCCGCCAGGGCGTCTACCGCTTCGCGCACGCCGTCTTCAACATTGCCGCGCACGTCTTTGGCCGGGTCCAGCTGTGGCTCCTGCTGCAGGTAGCCGACTTTGATGCCGGGCATGGGGCGGGCTTCGCCGTTAAAATCCTGGTCGACGCCGGCCATAATGCGCAGCAGCGAGGATTTACCCGAGCCGTTAAGGCCAAGTACGCCAATTTTGGCGCCGGGGAAGAAGGACAGGGAGATATCCTTCAGGATTTCGCGCTTGGGCGGAACAATTTTGCCCAAGCGGTGCATGGTGTATACGTATTGAGCCATTGGGGCTAAAACCTCGTGAATTGAGCCCAAAGCCAGGGCTCAAGTGGTGGGGAATTTGCGAAGGCCGCTACTATAAAGGATGCGCCCCCCAAGGCCAATGCTTGCCTGTTGCGGCGCGTGCTGCTGGTCAGGTCTTAGCACTAGACGAGTGACTCAATATCTTCCGTAGGCGCGCAAAAAAGCCTGCTGATAAGGCCGCAAAAGCCTAAATGCTATGCTTGAAATTGACCGTCTTAAGTCCGGAGCTGGCTGTGCGCCAGGCTCTACCACTCAGGAGGCAATCCCCATGGCTCAGAATAGCAGCGCCAAACTGTCCGATTCCCGTATCCATCTCACCGTCCGCAATGCCCGTATTGCCGATGTCAGCGCCATAGTGGCGCTTTCAGAGCAAGTCTATAAACCCCTGCAAATGGACACCTATTCACCCGCCGCCATACTTGGGCAAATTAACAACTTCCCTCAGGGGCAAATTGTGGTTTATGCCGGCGAAGTCCTGGTTGGCTATTGCGCTACCTTTCGCATTACCGAGCGGGTGTGCATGCGCAAACACACCTGGGCAGATATTACCGGCAACGGTTTCGCCTCGCGCCACGATATCCACGGCGATTGGCTTTATGGAATGGAAGTTTGTATCAACGATGAATACCGCGGCTATCGCATAGGTCAGCGCCTGTACAACGAGCGCAAAAAACTTTGCCAGGCCCTGGGCTTAAAAGGGGTGGTCTTCGCCGGGCGCATTCCCAACCTGGCCAAGCGAATTAAAAAACTGAAAACCGTTGAAAATTACATAGATCAGGTGGTGCACAAAAAAATAAAAGACCCGGTGTTGTCTTTTCAATTGCGCAATGGTTTTGAGGTGATAGGCGTAATCAAAAACTACTTGCCCGATGACAAGCAATCTATGGGCTATGCCGCGCACATGGTGTGGCGCAATCCCAAAGTCATTGCCAATGACGATAAGCCAGTTAAGCAATTTGGCGTGCGTATGCCCGACGTGGTGCGTATTGCTGCAGTGCAATATCAACTGCGCAAAATCGGCTCGTTTAACGAATTTATCAAGCAGGTAGAGTATTTTGTCAATGTGGTGGCGGATTACAAAACGGACTTTGTAGTCTTCCCGGAATTATTCAGTTTGCAATTGTTATCCATTGAAGATCAGGAGCTGACGCCTTCGGAATCTATTGAGGCGCTAACCAAATACACGCCGCGCTTTAAAGACTCCATGCGCGAATTGGCGCTTAGCTACAACGTCAATATTATCGCCGGCACTCATCCAACCCGGGTGGAAAACGGTCGCATCGAAAATATCAGCTATGTTTTTCTGCGCGATGGACGCGTATTCGAACAACCCAAAATTCACCCCACACCCAACGAAGTTTACTGGTGGGATATTGAGGGCGGCAGCAGCCTGCAGGCGATAGATACTGACTGCGGGCCAATTGGCGTGTTGATTTGCTACGACTCGGAATTCCCCGAACTGGCGCGGCATTTGGTGGACCAGGGCGTGCAAATTTTGTTTGTGCCTTTTTGCACCGATGAGCGTCAGAGCTATATGCGTGTGCGCTACTGCTGCCAGGCGCGCGCTATCGAAAATCAAATTTATGTGGTGATGGCGGGCAATGTCGGCAACCTGCCCAATGTCGCCAATTTGGATATTCAATACGCGCAGAGCTGCATTCTTACACCCTGCGATTTTCCCTTTGCGCGCGATGGCGTAGCGGCAGATACCACGCCTAATGTGGAGATGGTTGCGATTGCCGATTTGCGCCCAGAAACCCTGATTATGGCGCGCAATAGCGGTACGGTTAAAAACCTAAAGGATCGACGCCACGATTTGTACCGCGTGCAGTGGAAAGGTGATGCGTAGCATCCTCAGGGCTAAGCGAGCTGCTGTGCCGCATAAATTTTGTGGGACAAGCTCGACTTTGAGGGTCAAGCGCGCGCCGGCTTCCGCTAAACCAGTCGCCGGCGCAGATGCTAGCGGCGATCGTCGCGGCGATTGCTGGACTTGTCTGAATCGCCACCGCGATTGAACCTTGGCGCGTCGCGCGTGCTGCTGCGCTCCTCGCTGCGCTCAATCCTCGGTGCGGGAGTGGGAGCAGGCGTCTGCGCCCGACTGTTATCGAACTGGGGGCGCTCGCTGCGGTTTTCTATGCGGTAATGACGACTTGCCGCATTCTCGTTCGGGCTGGGGGTAGTTATGCGCGGGCGTTGCTCCCCATGGCTTTGTGTTTGGCGCGGTTGCGGCAGCTGGCGCACCTGCGGTACCGGCGGAGCTGTCATAACCGGTTGGCGATTCAGATTTTGTGGCAGGCTGCGTTTTTCCCCCGAGGAGTTCACCCGGTCTTGGGTAGTGCCTGAGTTGTTGTTGCGGTTGGGGCTCAACTGGCGGTTTTCCTCGCGCTTGGGGGCAGCTTCCCGTCTTGGTGAATCTGTTCCGGCTGACGGCTGGCGAGTTTCGCCAGTCGATTGCCGGGTTAACTGCTGGGGATTCGTGGTGAGGCGTCCCTGGCGCTGGTCGCGCGCGCTGTTGGGCTGAATATGAGTGTTGCCCCCGGGTCGGCTGTTGCGCTCTTGCGCATCCATACGCTCCTGATGATTGCGCGGATTAACCCGGTAGACACCGGGCGGGTCCTGGCGCGCACCGTCGTGATAATTGCGCGTGTTGTGATTGTCTCTATAGCTTTCACGGCTGCTGTGGAAGCGCTCGCTGGTGGAGCGATCGTAATAGGCCACCCCGCGCCTGTGAACCGGATTGTGATTCCAGGGGCGCGCATCGCGATAGTGAACCACCGTGCGATTTGAGTAATGGGTGGGGTGATAATGGCGATCCACCACGACCACGCGCCGGTCGTGCCAGCGGCAACCCGAGTAATAAAAACTACTGCCCAAAAAAATACCGGCACTCCAGTAAAACCCTGACACATAGACATAGCTGCTGGGGTAGTACCAATAAACGGGTGGATAACCCGCCCACCACCAATCACCATATACCACCCGGGTGTCGTAGGCGGGAACGTAAACCACCCGCTCAACACTGGGCTCTATGGTGATAATCCGCTCTTCGCGCACCACCTTAACGTGCTCCATCTTATCCAGGGTGCCTGCGGCATAGGCTTTGTTGCGCAACAGCTGCACATGGTCCATCACCCGTCCCTCATCGGCGAGGAAGGCATCGCCCAACTGCTGAGTCCAGTCCAGGTCTTCGCTCATGCGCTTGAGTAAATCGGGGAAGGCCACCAGCGCTTTTACGCTGGGGTCCCAATCCTGATCATCCACAGCGTTTACCGCGTCTTCTCCACTAACGCCAGGATGCGCGCGCACCCAGCGGTCGGCCTGGACAACTTCCAGCGGATAGGTAGCGGCAATAAGTACGTGGGACAAGAGGGTGTCGGGGTAGAGGGCAACAGGGGCCAGCAGCGAATCCAGCTGCGCCTCGGAAAAACTGGCGTTAGCTGTGGCACTGGCTGATTGCGGGTCAGCTGTTGCTGTTTGTGCCTGCACCACACCAGCGGGGACCGCCAGAACCAGCGCTATAGCTAAAGCAATTGGTGTTTTCATTGGTGGATCACCCCTGAGCGCCCCGCAGGGCGGAATTAGTGCTTATGTTACAGTTGTTATAGGCCCTGGGCGATTAACGCCGGCTGAATGTTTTTTGGGCGTAATCCCGGCGATTAACTGGCAGTTGCTCAGCCGCAAGGCGCCTCCCTTGACTAATCACCAGACGCCTTGATAATGGCGCCCCAGAACCACAAAAGCTGGTGCTCCGGGCTTTTAGCCGCAGGCTTTTAAACAGCCTGTTGTTAACAGCAAGTGGGGCAGGCCAGCGCCATTAGAGACAAGCGCATGACAGACGTAAATTTTCAGCTCAAGGGCAGTGCGGTGACTGTGGTTATCCTCGCCATTAGCCGCTATCAGCCAACAACCCTTGCCGCTGAGCTCAAAGAGAAAATTGATCAGGCGCCGCAATTCTTTGAAAACTCCCCGATTTTGATCAATCTCGACCGCTTGGAAAACCCCGAAGACCTGGCCAATGTGGACGAATTATTAGCAATTTGTCGCCAGCTTGAGCTGCAACCCCTAGGTTTCACCGGGGTACCTGAGGTATTGTTAGCCTCGGTCGGCGCCACTGGCTTGGCGCGTTTGCCAACCCCCAATGAACGGGCGCTTAAAATTCCCAAGCCAGCACCCGCCGCTGGTGAGACCATTGTTGAGCGAGTGGTGGAGCGCGTGGTTGAAGAGCGCCTGGTGCAGCGCCAGAGCCGCGTGGTTACCCGCCCGGTTCGTTCCGGCCAACAAATTTATGCCGAGGGTGCCGACCTTATAGTACTCGCCCAGGTGAGCGAAGGTGCCGAGGTATTGGCCGATGGCAATATCCATGTGTACGGCACACTGCGCGGGCGCGCCCTGGCCGGTGTGCGCGGCGACGAGAGCGCGCGAATTTTCTGCCAGCAGTTGGATGCCGAACTGGTTTCAATTGCGGGCAACTTTGTGTTGCAGGATGCACTGCCCACAGAATTACTGAAAAAACCTGCCCAGATTTCCCTTAACGGCACCAAGGTGCTGGTGGAACCTCTGGCCAATGCGTAACTGCATGCAGACCAAAACCCATTTACCGAATTAATGTGAGGAGCCTGCCTTGGCTAAAATTATCGTAGTAACTTCAGGAAAAGGCGGTGTGGGCAAAACCACCACCAGCGCGGCAATCAGCACCGGTTTGGCCATGCGCGGCCACAAAACCGTGGTTATCGATTTTGACGTGGGCCTGCGCAACCTGGATTTGATTATGGGCTGTGAGCGCCGTGTGGTGTACGACTTCGTCAACGTCATTAAAGGCGAATCCACCCTCAACCAGGCGATGATCAAAGACAAGCGCATTGATGGTCTTTATATTTTGCCGGCCTCGCAAACCCGCGACAAAGATGCACTCACCCGCGAAGGCGTGGAAAAAGTTATCAACGAGTTGGCCAAGGATTTTGACTATATCGTGTGCGATTCACCCGCCGGTATTGAGCAGGGTGCGCTTATGGCCCTGTACTTTGCCGATGAAGCCATAGTGGTGACTAACCCGGAAGTTTCCTCGGTGCGCGACTCGGATCGTATTTTGGGTATTCTGCAAAGCAAATCGCGCCGCGCCGAACAAAACCTGGAGCCCATCAAAGAGCACTTGCTGCTCACCCGCTACAACCCCACCCGTGTTAACGCTGGCGAAATGCTCAGTGTGAACGACGTGGAGGAAATCCTGGCGATCAAACTGCTTGGCGTTATCCCCGAGTCAGAGGCAGTGCTCAAGGCCTCCAACTCAGGCGTACCGGTGATTATGGATACCGAATCTCCCGCTGGCCAGGCCTACAACGACGCCGTGGATCGCCTGCTCGGCAGCGACCGCCCCCACCGCTTCCTCGAAGCTGAGAAGAAAGGCTTCATCAAACGTTTGCTGGGGGTGTAAGCCGTGAGCATTCTGGATTTTTTAATTAAGAAGCGTCAGCCAACCTCGGCGTCTATTGCCAAGGAGCGGCTGCAAATTATCGTCGCGCACGAGCGCAGCAAACGCGGCCCCCAACAGCCAGATTACCTGCCGCAAATGCGCGAGGAAATTATTGCCGTTATTCGCAAATACATTCCCATTGATTCCAGCCAGGTGTCGGTCAATGTCGATAACAGCGATAACTGCTCGGTGTTGGAGCTGAATATTACGCTGCCGGACTAAGCGCAGTTGTGAGCTCGCTTGTAAGCTCTAAACTGACTGGTAAAAAGGGGCGCATCTAAACAGAGCGCCCCTTTTGTTTTTGTGGATTACTGTTGAGAAAGTTTATGTCTGAAATCGCCAAACTCAGGGCGGACACTTGTGTCGTCTTCGATTTTGAAACCACCGGCCTGAGCCCGGATATGGGTGATAGAAGCATAGAAATCGGCGCGGTGCGCATAGAGCAGGGCCGTATCAGTGCGACTTTTAGTGCGCTGATGAATCCCGGGGTTCGCATACCTGCGTTTGTGCAAAACCTTACCGGTATCAGCAACAGTATGATTGCCGAGGCCGCAGGCAACGCCGAGGTGATGGCGGAATTTTTTGAGTTTGTTCAGGGCTACAATTTAGTGGCCCACAACGCGAGTTTTGATCAGCGTTTTTTGCGTGCGGAATTTAAACGCATCAAAAAATATCACTCGGTCGATATCGCCTGCAGCCTGCTCAGCGCCCGGCGCATATTACCTCTGGCCCCCAATCACCAACTGGCGACCCTTGCGGATTATCGACAGCTGCCGGTAAACGGCCAATATCACCGCGCCCTGGCCGATGCCGAGGTGACGGCACACCTGTGGCTGGATTTACTTAAGGAATTAGCCGACTATCAGCAACTGGACAGAGTGCCTTTTCAATTTATGTTGGAGTTAGGCAAAACACCGCGTGCACAATTGGCGAGCTTTTATCGTCGCTGGCGCCAACTATTAACCCCGGCTTGAGCAATGGCACCCGCTTCTGGTGCGAATAGATAAAATAGAGGTTGTATGCAAATGTTGAAAAATATCCAACTGCTGGGGCTGGTTTTAGTCTGTTTTTGGTTAAACAGCTGTGGCTACCTGATTCAGCCCCGGCTAAAAACCGGCATGGTGGAACTCAGGCCGGGCAGTTACCAACTGGATGCGAAGCACACCAATGTGCTGTTTAAAATTAATCATCTGGGTTTTACCGATTACGTCGGGCGTTTTAATCGCGTGGATGCGCAATTGGAGTTTGATCCCGAGCATTTGGCCGAAGCCAAACTGTCGGCGGTCATAGATATCGCCAGTATTGATGTTAACAATCCCGACCTGGAGGAGACCCTGCGCGGCTCCAGTTGGTTTGACAGCGCGCAATACCCCCAGGCGGTGTTTACCACCACAGGCGTTAAGCCCATCGATAATAATTCTGCCGATTTTATCGGGACGCTCAGTTTGCACGGCGTAACCCGCACCTTTGTTCTTCATGTCAGGTTTAACGGCGGCGGCACCGACTTGCTAACCGGCGACTACACTCTGGGCTTTAGCGCGTCGGGCAGCTTGTTGCGCTCTGACTATGGCATTAGCTATCTGGTGCCCGCGATTGCCGATCAAGTCAATATAGAGGTATTTGCGGAGTTCCAAAAACGCTAGCGGCCTTAGGCTGCACCCACGCAACTCAAGGTTGTTTTCAGGTTTTGTTTGTCACCTTGGTCGTCTATAGTAAATTTTATCCGGCTCAATGGTATGGCGCCGGTTGAGATACAAGGCGCGACAGACAAAAACCTGAAACGTGTTGAGGATGCGACATGATAAAATTGGGCAAGTGGCTGTTAGTTGTTGTAGTGGTATTGGCGGGGCTGATTTATTGGCTGAGAACTCAGGATGAGCCGGAGTTGTTCGTGGCGCCGGCAGTGGTTGACAAGCCCCCGGTTGAAGGCAAGCCCGATTGGAACTTACCGGTTCGCTATCTCCCGCAGGGGTGGTCGCAGGAGGAGCGCGATAAACTCTCCTACACCTCGTTTGGTTCTCGAATTCTTCCCTATGATTGGTTTATAAGCCTGGAACTCGCCGGTTCCGAGCAGTTGCTGGCGAGCGATGCTTCGCTCGCGCACCTGGGTTTTATTACTAACACTCCCGGTCCATTTAACCCCGATGGCTTACCTGTAGGTGTTACCCGCGACGGCCTGGGCGCCGACGCCTGGGTAGGTTTAACCTGTGCGGCCTGTCATACCGGGCAGTTGGTGATAGCTGGACAGCGGCTGCGCATTGATGGTGGTCAGGCGCTAATTAATTACACTGCTTTTGAGGAGTCAATTTGCACCAGCTTGAAAGCCGCCTTGACCGACAGCCAGAAGTTTTCGCGTTTTATGACGCGCCTGCGCCATCTGCCCTCAGCGCCACAATCCCTGGCCGACGAACAAAAGCTGCGTGCTTCCATGCAGCAGCAGGTGGATATTCTCGAGCAGCGCTTTGCCACCAACGCCACCCGGGTGCCCTATGGCCACGGCCGTCTCGATGCCTTCGGGCAGATTTTTAACGCGATTTCCGTCGAGGTGCTTAACCAGCCGGGCAATGGCCATACACCCAATGCCCCCTCCAGTTTTCCGGTGCTCTGGGATGCCTCCCATTTGGATTTGGTGCAGTGGAATGCGTCT
>CBINKF010000001.1:0-21729 GCA_966251115.1 uncultured Cellvibrio sp. | reverse complement strand
CTACCTGTTGGGTTCGGATTACATCTGGCCGCGCACCTCCAACAAAATTGCGCGCAAGCATATTGAAAAACTGGGTTTGAAAGTGGTGGGCGAAGAGTATTACCCACTGGGTCACACCCAGTTCAACTCGGTCATCAATAAAATCAAACTGAAAAAGCCTGACGTGATTTACGCGATTGTGGTGGGCGGCTCCAACGTGGCCTTCTACAAGCAGCTTAAAGCCGCGGGTATTGATATGACCAAAGAGAAACCCCTGGTGCTGACCATCTCGGTAACCGAAGACGAGGTGCTGGGTATTGGTGGTGAGAACATGGTCGGCGCCTATGCCTCGATGAAATATTTCCAGAGCCTGCCTAACGACAACAACAAAAAATTTGTTGAAGCCTTTAAAGCCAAATACGGCAAGGACATAGTGATCGGTGACTTAACCCAAGCCGCTTACCTAGGCCCCTGGTTGTGGAAAGCGGCAGTGGAAAAAGCCGGCTCCTTTGATATCGACAAGGTGCGTGAAGCCTCGCCTGGTATTGAACTGACCACAGCGCCGGAAGGCTATGTCAAAGTTCATCCCAACCATCACCTCTGGTCTAAAACCCGTATCGGCCACGCTCGCGCTGACGGCCAATACGATGTGGTTTACGAGACGCCCGAGCTGATCGAACCCAACCCCTTCCCTGAAGGTTATCAATAGGCCTGAACTGCAGCCCGCGCCAGCGGGCTGCAATTTTTGTAGCGATTGAATGCCATTGCTGTAATTGATTTTTAAAGTTGTTAGTTGACGATATTTGACTGAGAGGGCCGAGTCATGTTTGCGGAATACAGTACCTCGGAATTGCTATCTATTTTCGCCATGCAGGGCGTGGCCGGATTAATTCTGTTTTCGGTGTTTGTACTTATGGCCCTGGGGTTGGCCATTATTTTTGGGCAGATGGGTGTGATCAATATGGCCCACGGTGAATTTATGATTCTCGGTGCCTATGTCACTTATCTCACCTCCCATGTGTTTTCTACTTATCTTCCGGATTATTTCAGTTTTTATTTTATTTTGGCGATGGTACTCGCCTTTTTAGCCTCGGGTGCGCTGGGGGCTTTTGTCGAATGGGCGATGATCCGGCATTTGTATAACCGACCGCTGGACACCCTTTTGGCGACCTGGGGCTTGAGCCTGATTTTGCAACAGCTGTATCGCACGGTATTTGGCGCGCGCGAAGTGGGCGTAACCCTGCCGGATTGGTTGATGGGCTCCTACAACCTGTCTGATTCCATAGAGCTGCCTATTAACGGCTTGTTTGTTATGTGCCTCGCCCTGGGTATCTCGGTCACTGTGGCCATTTTAATGTACCGCTCGCGCTGGGGTGTGCAGGTGCGCGCGGTAGTGCAAAACCGCGCAATGGCCGGTGCTGTGGGCATTAACACCGCCAAGGTGGATCGCATTACCTTTGCCCTGGGCTGCGGTATTGCCGGTGTCGCTGGCAGCGCCTTTACCATGATTGGCTCCACTGGCCCCACTTCTGGCCAGCTGTACATAGTGGATACTTTTTTGGTGGTGGTGTTTGGCGGTGCCTCAAGTTTACTGGGCACTATCGCCTCGGCCTTTGGTATTTCCCAGGCGCAATCCACTATGGAATTTTTTATCAGCGGTTCCATGGCCAAGGTGCTTACCCTGTTGTTTGTCGTGTTTGTGCTGATGCTGCGCCCCCAGGGCCTATTCACCCTGAAAGTGCGCCGCTAAGAGGAGGCCGAGATTATGTCCTATCAAAATTTTGCTGCGTTGTTTTCAAAACAGGACCGCTGGGCCTATTTAATTCTGGGTGTGCTGCTGGTTGTGGTCTTGCCTTTGTCGGTGGATATTTTTCGCCTCAATTTAATTGGCAAATATCTCTGCTACGCCTTTGTCGCTGTGGGGCTGGTGCTCTGCTGGGGCTATGGCGGTATTTTAAGTTTGGGCCAGGGGGTGTTTTTTGGTTTGGGCGGCTACGCCATGGCGATGTTTTTAAAACTGGAAGCCTCTGATCCGCTGAGCACTAAAATTCAATCCACCCCCGGTATTCCCGATTTTATGGATTGGAACCAGTTGACTGAGTTGCCGCTGTTCTGGGAGCCCTTCCACAGTCTCGCTTTTACTGTTTTGGCGATTTTTGTGGTGCCGGCAATTTTCGCGTACATCCTGGGCCTGGCCATGTTCAAGCGCCGTGTGGGCGGAGTTTACTTCGCGATTATCACCCAGGCGATTGCGGCCATTCTCACCATTTTGATTATCGGCCAGCAGGGCTATAGCGGCGGCGTCAACGGCATCACCGATTTGCGCACCCTGCACGGCTGGGATATTCGCACCGATAGCGCCAAATATGTTTTCTACTTCCTCGCCGTTGCGCTGCTGTTCGCCTGCCTGGCGTGCGCGCAATTTATTCGCAAAAGCAAACTGGGCCGCTTGCTGGTGGCTATGCGCGATAAAGAGGATCGGGTGCGCTTTTCTGGTTACGACGTGGCTAACTTTAAAATTTTTGTTTTCTGTGTCGGCGCCATCTTCGCAGCCATTGGCGGTGCCATGTTTACCCTGCAGGTGGGTTTTATGTCGCCGACCCTGGTGGGAATTGTGCCCTCGATTGAGATGGTAATTTTTTGCGCGGTGGGTGGCCGCCTGTCAATCATAGGTGCGGTTTACGGCACCTTAATTGTTAACGCCGCTAAAACCAGTTTCTCCGAGAGTTTCCCCGAGCTTTGGCTGTTTGCCATGGGCGGTTTGTTTATCGCTGTGGTTATGGCCTTCCCCAATGGCTTGGCTGGCTTATATACATCGCAGGTTGCGCCGCGTTTACAGGCGGCCTGGGTCAAATATAAAGGTAAGGCTACTGTACCGGTTGCTGAGGCAATACCGGCGGCCGAGCCTGGAACTGACCCTGTAGCTGAACCGGTTAAATCGAAACAACAAATCCCAGTGGTTGCCTTTAATCAAGGAGTTGTCCATGAGCCCCAGTAATACAAATTTTGTGTTGGCGGTTGAAGGCCTGACTGTCTCCTTCGATGGCTTTAAAGCGGTAAATGATTTGAGCTTTTATGTGGACGAAAATGAAATCCGCGTAATTATCGGCCCCAATGGCGCGGGCAAAACCACAGTGCTGGATTTAATTTGTGGGCGCACCAAGGCGACCGAGGGTTCAATAAAATTCCGCAACCGCGAGCTGACCAAACTCAAAGAGCACGACATAGTGAAAGCGGGGGTGGGGCGCAAGTTTCAAACCCCGTCTATCTATGGCGACCTGACGGTGTTTGAAAATCTGGAGATCTCCTTCCCGCGCGGGCGCTCGGTATTTGGCGCGCTTATGTTCAAGCGCGACGCCGAGGTCATCAACAAAGTGCACGAAGTGGCCAGGATGATTTTCCTCGAAGAATTTTTGGAGATGCAGGCGGAGCTACTCAGTCACGGGCAAAAGCAGTGGCTGGAAATTGGCATGCTGCTGATCCAGGACCCGGACCTGTTAATGCTCGATGAGCCTGTGGCGGGCATGTCGGTGGGCGAGCGCCAGCAGACCGCGGAGCTGCTGCGCCGCATCACCAGAGATCGCTCGGTGATTGTGATCGAACACGATATGCAGTTTGTGGCGCAGATTGCCGACAAGGTGACGGTGCTGCACCAGGGCAAGATTCTTGCCGAGGGTTCGGTGGACAAGGTT
This sequence comes from uncultured Cellvibrio sp., assembly GCA_966251115.1. Classification (GTDB taxonomy): domain Bacteria; phylum Pseudomonadota; class Gammaproteobacteria; order Pseudomonadales; family Cellvibrionaceae; genus Cellvibrio. The sequence continues at coordinate 18,058 of CBINKF010000001.1, read as the reverse complement.
AAAAATGATCCCAAGGTAATAGAAGTCTACTTGGGGCATTAGTCCTGAGTGCGCCAACCAGACTGAGAGGAATTTCTATGTTAGCTGTATCAGATTACCGCGTAAGCTATGGCCAGAGCGAAGTGCTGCACGGCTTGAATTTTGAAATCAAACCGCGCGAAATTGTCGCGGTTATGGGCCGCAATGGCATGGGTAAAACCACCCTCATGAAATCGCTGATGGGGGTAATTCCCAGTAGCGGTGGCAGCGTTAAACTCGAAGGCGAGGAGGTCAGCCAGTTAAAAAGTTTTCAGCGGGTCGCCAGCGGTTTTGGTTTTGTGCCGCAAGGGCGAATGATTTTTTCCAGCATGACGGTAAAAGAAAATATCGAAACCGGCTTAACCACCACCAACCGGCGAACCGTGCCCAGCGAGTTGTACGACCTGTTTCCCGTATTGTTGGAAATGCGCAACAGGCGCGGCGGCAACCTCTCCGGCGGCCAGCAACAGCAGCTGGCCATTGCCCGCGCTCTGGCCAGCAACCCTAAAATGCTGTTGCTGGATGAACCCACCGAAGGTATTCAGCCGTCCATTATTCGCGAGATGGGGCGCACCTTAAAAACCATTCGCGACCAGCGCGGCCTGTCGATTGTGGTGAGCGAGCAGGTGCTGAGTTTTGCCCTGGATATTGCCGACCGGATTTTGGTTATCGAAAAGGGCGAGATAGTTCACGAGGAGCTGCGCGAAAATGTCAACGAGGCAAAAGTCGCCGCCTATTTGTCCGTGTAATAGTCACATTTTTTAATTTCTTTACGGCTGGTGCTAGCCCAAGGCATCAGCCGTTTTTTTTATTTTGCAATCTGATATTTGTAGCGGGAATTTGAGTCGATTGTTGGTGGCTCGCGTCTATACGTCAAATAACGCAGTCGGGCGGGACATTTGTCGTATTGTTGCAGTGCCGGTGCGCGCTGATACTGCAGGGGAGATGAACTTGTGCCCACAGACTCAGGAGTCGCACCATGGCTGAAACCATTATTAAAATTGACTTGAACAAAACCCCCTACGAAAACGAGATGATCCACAACCGCTGGCATCCCGATATCCCCATGGTGGCGACGGTAAAACCCGGTGCAGATTTTATTATCGAGTGCTACGACTGGACCGGCGGCCAGATTAAAAATGACGACTGTGCCGATGACGTGCGCGATGTGGATTTGAGCCAGGTGCACTTCCTCTCCGGCCCCGTGGGCGTTGAAGGGGCAGAACCCGGTGATTTGTTGGTGGTGGATATTCTCGATATTGGCGCCTTCCAGGAGAGCCTTTGGGGTTTTAACGGTTTCTTTTCCAAAAACAACGGCGGCGGTTTTTTAACGGAGCATTTCCCCGAAGCGCAAAAATCTATTTGGGATATCAATGGCATGTTTACCAAATCGCGCCATGTGCCCAATGTGGAATTTGCTGGCCTTATCCATCCCGGCCTGATTGGCTGCCTGCCCTCCAAAGAGATGCTGCTGGAATGGAACAAGCGCGAAAAAGAACTTTACGACACCGAGCCGGAGCGTGTGCCCGCACTCGCCACCTTGCCCTACGCCGACACCGCTCACATGGGCAAAATGACCGGTGATGCCGCCAAGGCGGCAGCGGCTGAAGGTGCGCGCACTGTGCCACCGCGCGAGCATGGTGGTAACTGCGACATTAAGGATTTATCGCGCGGCTCCAAAATTTATTTTCCGGTTTACGTTAACGGTGGCGGCCTGTCGGTGGGTGATTTGCACTTCAGTCAGGGCGATGGCGAAATCACTTTCTGCGGCGCAATTGAAATGGCCGGCTGGATTCACCTGCGCGTCAACCTGATTAAAGATGGTATGACCAAGTACGGTATTAAAAACCCTATCTTTAAACCCAGCCCTATTGCACCCAAGTACGATGACTATCTGATCTTTGAAGGTATTTCGGTGGACGAGTACGGCGAGCAGCACTACCTGGATGTGCATGTCGCCTATCGCCAGGCCTGCTTGAATGCGATTGAGTATTTGACCAAGTTTGGTTACTCCAAGGCGCAATCCTACGCGATTCTCGGCTGCGCCCCTGTGCAGGGGCATATCTCCGGGGTGGTGGATATTCCCAACGCCTGCGCGACCCTGTGGCTGCCCACGGATATCTTTGAATTTGATATTAACCCCAGCGCCGAGGGGCCGAGCAAAAAGGTAACTCCGGGTATGGATATTCCCTTGTCGCCCGATAAGAAATAGCGCGGCAATTTAGCTAAAGATTTAAACCTGGTTCGCCAGGGCTGAAAAACCTATCTCCTTCGGCTCTGGCTTTTTTATCAAGTTTTTTGTGCGAGACAGTTTTATGCCTGTGTACGATTACAAATGCGCTGAGCACGGTTTTTTTTACGAATTGGCGAGTATGGATGATGCGGCTAAACCCTGCGCCTGCCCGTCCTGCGGGGCACTCTCTGGCCGGGTGATTATGCTGGCTCCGGAGTTTTTGGGGATGAAAGCAGAAAACCGCCAGGCTCATGGGCGCAATGAAGAGGCGCGACACAGGCCCAAATTTTCTACAGTGGAATCGCGCTTGGAGGAAAAGGCCAGACGTGAGCACAAACACGGCAAGGGGTGCGGTTGTGGCGATAGGCCCATTCGTCAATCAAAATTATGGTTTACCGCTGACGGTAAAAAAATGTTCCCGTCTATGCGCCCCTGGATGATAAGTCACTGAGCGCTAACAAAGGGTTTAGTGGCAGGTGCGTTGACGCAGGCTTTCGAGGTATTCCATCAAACTGCCAAACATCTCTTCCAGCAGTTGCGGCGCCTGCATACATTTAGCGGTGCCCATAATGCCCTGATAACAGCAATGTAAAAAGAGTGCGGTTTTACGCGGGTTGATGTCCAGGCGCACAGAACCTTCGGTCTGGCCTTTTTCCAGCGCCGCACTTATAGCGCCGATAATGGTATTCATTACATTGAGCAGGCGCTGGTGAAAACCCTCATCCAATGCCGACATTTCCTGGCTTAAATTGTTAAGCGGACAGCCGTTAAAGCAGTCTTCGCTTTTCATACACTCGCTTTTCCAGGCAAAAAGTTTTTGCATGGCGGTAAGCGGGTCGGTACTTTCCAATAAAAAGCTATCCCAGGTTTCTTGAAAGTGGGTGAGCAAAATTTCTTCCACCACCGCATAACCCAAGCTGAGCTTGTTGGGAAAATGGTGGTAAAGCGCCCCCTTGGCCAATTGGGTTTTTTGCAGAATAGCCTCTATGCGCATGCCCTGGTAACCATTTTGGTAAATCTCATCAAAAGCGGCTTCCAAAATACGAGTGCGGGTGTGTTCTGCGTTGCGTTCAATAGCCATAACGGGTGTCTGAGCGAGTGGTTGGGAATTTTTAAATAGCGAACAGGGGCAGTGCCTGCCAGAGCATTACGCCCAGTGCGCCCGCCAGTGCAGCCATTCCCAGGCTAAAAAAGAATTTGGCGATGGCGCGAATACTGCGATTGTGCTGCAAGCGCAACTCCAGTTCCCACTCCAAACTGGGCAGGCGCGGAAGGCTGTAGCTTTGGCTGTGGCTGCGTTTGGGGGATTCCTGAAACAGCCGTAGTAAGGGTTTTACCCCTGACGTGAATGCTTTAAGTAACAGAAATTTCATGGCTCGAATCCTGCGATTGTGAATTTTACGCTGCTAGCTGGTAATGCTTAAACGGCATCGGGTAAATGCAAATGGCCCATTTGGGGTGGCGGGCGACAGACCAGTTGGTCTGGAAGTGCATTTAATAACAGACCAACCGGTCTGTCAACGAAATTTACCCTGGCTGAATAAGCTTTTGTTAAGTTGCAGCCGTTATCCTGTGTTGCTTTTCCGCCGGGTTTACCCTGGGCTGCTGGAAATTGGTGCAGACAGGTCTGGAAATTTTACGCCCCAGGCTTATGCTTAGATCGCCCAATCTCCATTACTGGTCGCTAAAAGCCTTCCATTTTCGACCACCCGGGTAAAAAATGATTGGAAGCCTGTTGTTTATGTGAGGACATTATGTCGAATGAGGTAAATCCACAACGCTATTCCCCCCTGATGATTGGTTTGCACTGGTTGATGCTGCTGCTGATTATTGGCGTCTACTGCGCGATGGAGTTTCGCGGGCTTTTCCCTAAGGGTAGCGATGCACGCGACCTTATGAAACTTGCCCATTTCGCCTTGGGTATCAGTATCTTATTGCTGGTACTGGTGCGTATTTGGGCTCGCCTGACCAGCCCGGTGCCCGCCATTTTGCCCGCCCCCAAGCCCTGGGAAGATCTCCTGGCCAAGGCCATGCATTTGGCGCTTTACGGCTTTATGATTGCTATGCCGCTGCTGGGTTGGTTGATGCTTAATGCCAACGGTCACGCGGTTCCCTTTTTGGGTTTTGAACTGCCGCAACTTATTGGCGAAGACAAGGCTCTGGGGCATCAACTGGAGGAGGCTCACGAGACACTGGCAACCATTGGCTACTTTTTAATTGGTGCCCATGCCTTGGCTGGTCTGGTTCACCACTACGTCAAACGCGATAATACCCTTCTGCGTATGTCACTGATCAAACGCTCTTAATCGATAGTCCACATAAGCTTGAGCAGAACAGGAACCACCGAATGCGCCACCGCGAAGGTCATAGATCCCACCATGCCGGTTGGCTGCGCGCCGCCGTTTTGGGCGCTAATGACGGTATTATTTCCACGGCCAGTCTAATGATTGGCATAGTTGCCGCCGAGGGGGATGCCTCGGCGGTACTGCTTACCGGAATTGCCGGCCTGGTGGCTGGCGCCATGAGTATGGCCGCTGGTGAGTATGTTTCGGTGAGTTCCCAAGCTGACCTGGAGGCTGCGGATTTGGCGCGCGAGCGTCACGAGCTGGCCACCGACGAAGCGGGAGAGCTGCGCGAGCTGGAGGAAATTTACGTTGCGCGCGGCCTGGAGCGCGGCCTGGCCAAAGAGGTGGCGCGCCAGATGACTGCGCACGATGCCCTGGCCGCCCACGCTCGCGACGAGTTGGGGATTACCCATTTTAATCAGGCGCGACCGCTGCAGGCGGCCCTTAGCTCTGCGCTTTCTTTTGCCTTGGGGGCGCTCATCCCTTTGGCGGTTGCCTTGATCTGCCCCGGCCAATACCTGCAAGCTGGCATAGTCAGCCTGGCGTTGGTGTCTCTCGCCTTATTGGGCGCGCTGGCCGCCAAAGCTGGTGGCGCCAAGCTTTGGTTGGGGGCGGTCCGGGTTTGTTTTTGGGGCGCAGGTGCTATGGCGTTGACGGCCGCCGCTGGCCACTGGTTCGGCGCTTTAATATGACCCTAAGTTGCCAATATTTGCGCTAAAACCTGCGTCATAGTGGCATTGATCCTGGTAAACGCGGGGGCATTTGCCATTATCTCGGCGCTGGTTTGGGTAAATTCACTGCCATCTATATCTGTCCCACAGTGTTCGATCAGCGCTTGCGCCGAAGCGGGTGTGGTTTCCAAATGGAACTGGAACCCCCAGATGTGCTCGCCCACGCAGAACGCCTGGTGCTTGCAGGCTTGGCTGGTCGCCAGCAGCTGCGCCCCCTTCGGAAGCTCAAACCTGTCGCCGTGCCAGTGAAAAACCAGAGGCGAACCGGCTAAGAGTTGCGCGACCGGGTTGGCTGCGGCTGATGCCGGGACTTCAAGCGGGAACCAGCCGATTTCTCGCCGGCCGTTGCTGCGCACCTCTGCCCCCAAAACCTGTGCAATCAGCTGCGCCCCCAGGCAGATTCCGAGCAGCTTTTTACTCTGGGCAATTGCCTCTTTGAGCGCTTGTTTCTCCCGGGCCAGCCAGGGGTAAATGGCCTCGTCGTATACCCCCATGGGGCCGCCCATCACAATCAGTAAATCGTAATCTTCAGGGGCGGGGGCCAGGTCGCCCTGGTACCAATGGGTAGTGCTGTGGCTGAAGCCGCGCGCCATAAAATCCTGCGCCATACTGCCAATATCTTCAAAGGGGACGTGCTGAAAGGAGTGAATTCGCATCTATAAGGTCCTTATCTGGAGAAAAACTTGCGGAATCTGGAGAAAAACCTGCGGAGTTTGGCCCGAATCTGCGGGTAAAGCCAATGATTGTCGGACGATTCGTGTATACTCGCGCAAAGTTTAGGCTCCCGGGGCAGGGAGTCTGTAAAGCTAGTCTGCGCAAAATAACCTGGTGACCAGATTGATCGGAAAATTTTTTAAAAAATTGATTGGAAGTGGCGATACCCCCCCAACGCAACATCCCCCTAAAGATTCAAATACCAAAGGCGCCAAACCCAATAACCCACGTAAGGGCGCCAAAGGCGAGTCTGCGAAAGGTGAATTTCAGGAGCAAAGGTCGCGTCGCAATCGCGGCGGCAAAGGCCAGCAGCGCCCGCGTCAGGCAGCAGAAAGTCAATCCTCTCCAGCTCCGCTCAAGTCAACTGCCAAAAAGGCACCGGCAGTTGTGGCAGAGCCCTGGGATATCAGCCAGTTTGCTGTTGAGGCGCTGGAGGGTAAAACCCGCTTCCATGATTTTGATCTGCAGCCTGAATTAATGCATGCCATTGCCGATTTGGGCTTTAAATACTGTTCACCTATTCAGGCCCAATCTCTGCCTTACGCCCTGCAAGGTAAAGACGTAGTGGGCAAAGCCCAGACAGGCACAGGCAAAACCGCAGCGTTCCTTGCGGCAATCATTGACGATCTGCTTAAAAATCCCATTGAGGAAAAACGCTACGCCGGTGAGGCGCGCGCGTTGATTATCGCTCCCACCCGCGAGCTGGTTATTCAAATCGCTGAAGATGCCAAGGGGTTGTGTAAATACACTGACTTGAAAATTCACACCCTGGTAGGCGGTATGGATTACAGCAAGCAGCAGCGCCGTCTGCACGATTCCTACGTCGATATCCTGGTGGCGACACCCGGTCGCCTGTTGGATTTCTGCGGCAACAAAGATGTGTATCTGGATCAGCTGGAAGTGCTGGTTATCGACGAAGCTGACCGCATGCTGGATATGGGTTTTATTCCCCAGGTGCGTCAAATTGTGCGCCAGGCACCGCGCCGTGAGGACCGCCAAACGCTGTTTTTCTCTGCCACTTTTACCGATGATGTTCACAACTTGGTGAGCCAGTGGACCTTTCGCCCAATTACTGTGGATATAGAGCCGGAATCGGTGGCCAATGAGCGGGTAGATCAGCATGTGTATCTGGTTTCCACCGAAGAAAAGTACACCCTGTTGTACAACCTGATCCAACAGGAACACGCCGAGAGCATGATTGTCTTTGCCAACCGCCGCGATGAATGCCGCGATCTGCAGGAAAAACTGCAGCGCCACGGCGTAGAGGCGGGTCTGCTATCGGGTGAAATTACCCAGACCAAGCGGGTTTCCACACTGGAAGCTTTCAAGCGCGGCGATATTAAAGTGCTGGTGGCGACCGACGTTGCCGGGCGCGGTATACATATCAGTGGCATCAGCCACGTGGTTAACTTTACCCTGCCGGAAGAGCCGGAAGACTATGTGCACCGTATTGGCCGCACCGGCCGCGCCGGTAAGTCGGGGACTTCCATCAGCTTTGCCTGCGAAGATGACGCCCTGCGCCTGGAGCCGATTGCGCGCCTGCTGGGTAAACCCATTAAATGCGAGCAACCACCCGAGACATTGATGCTGGCGCCACCTGAATTGCCACCTGCGCCCCAGCGCGCGCGTCATCAGGATCGCTTTAATAATCGCTCGCCGGGCAACCGCCCCGGCGGCGGTCGCAATCGCAGGCCGCGCTAAACCTTCCCTCGGCCCGGCCTAATCGCCGGGCTATTTGTTTTTGGAAACGCTGGATGTCTTCAGTGAAGTCTGCCTGGATCAGTTTGCATTTCACCGCCTTTTTGATGGGCGCTACGGGGCTGTTCTCCAAGCTTATTCAGCTCCCAGCCTGGGATATTACCGGCTATCGCACCTGGATTGCCGCCGCTGTGCTATTTGCCTGGTTGGCCTGGCGCGAGCGCAATTTGCGCTTGAAATCGCGCCTGGATTACGGCCGCATGCTGGTACTGGGCGCGCTGCTCACCTTTCACTGGATTACCTTTTTCTATTCAATGCAGGTCGCCAATATCGCTGTCGGTATGCTGTCGCTTTACGCCTATCCGGTAATGACGGTGTTTTTGGAACCCTGGATTAAACGCACGCGACTGGATTGGCGCGATGTCATCAGTGGGTTTTTGGTGCTTTTGGGTATCTACTGTTTGGTGCCGGAGTTCAGTTTTGATAACACCATGACTCAAGGGGTTGTCTGGGGCGTAATTTCGGCGTTTACCTTTGCCATACGTAATCTACTCCTCAGCCTATGGTTCTCTGGTCAATCGGCGGCCAGGTCCATGAGTTATCAGGTGTTGGTCGTTGCGCTGCTGATGACACCGATGCTGTTGTTGTCACCCCACAAACCCAGCCATCAGGACGCCTGGTTGCTGTTGTTGCTGGGGGTGTTTTTTACCGCCTTTACCCACACGCTCCTCGGCCACTCTCTGCGCTATCTCAAAGCCAAAACCGTCGGCCTGGTTGCCTGCCTTCAGCCGGTTTACGCCGTTATCTACGAAATCCTGCTATTGCACGAGTATCCTGCCAACTCCACCTTGATTGGCGGCGCTATTATTATGCTGGCGGCGATTTACGAGTCTGTCCACGAACACAAACGGGTGGAGAACAAAGCCCCTGGTTGACCTGTGTTTTGACGATTGTTCTGGTGGTTATCGCCAAGTAATTGAGCCTTTGGACGTTTATTGGAGCTGGCGCTATGACGATAGTTTTTGTTCCGCACGGGGGTGGGCCACTTCCGCTTTTAGGCGATCCCAATCACCGCGAGCTGAGTCGCTATTTGCAAAACTTGGGTAAAAGCCTGCCCATCCCTAAAACCATAGTGGTGATCAGTGCGCACTGGGAGGCAGATCCCATACGTATTAGCAGTGCCGCCGCACCAGAGATGCTTTACGATTACTACGGCTTTCCCGCCGAAAGCTATGAGTTTCAGTACCCGGCTCCAGGTAAGCCTGCATTTGCCGAGGCAATAGCTGCGCATCTGCACAGCCTTGGGTTGCCGGTGGAGCTGGATTCCAGCCGCGGTTACGACCATGGCACCTTTGTACCGCTTATGCTGGTTTACCCTGCCGCTGATATTCCCCTGGTGCAAATCTCGCTCCATCCCAGCCTCGACGCCGAGTTTCATATCAATTTGGGACGGGCGCTGGCGCCAATGCTGGATGACTCAGTGCTATTACTAGGCTCAGGCATGTCATTTCACAATATGCGCGCATTTTTCTCCTCCGACCCTTCAATCTGGCCGCGTAGTCAGGTTTTTGATTCCTGGCTCAATGAAACCCTAAGTTCAGCGCAGATTGACGCTGAAACGCGTGAGCGGCGCCTGCGTGATTGGCTTAAAGCGCCAGAGGCACGCTTTTGCCATCCGCGCGAGGAGCATTTGTTGCCCTTGCTGGTTTGCGCCGGAGCTGCCTGGGCCAAAGGTCTGGAGGTTTCACGCAATTACAACCACAAGCTGCTGGGAACCCAGGTTTCCGGGTTTATCTGGACTTAGAATTTGGCCCCCAAACGCGCTGTTGGTATCTTGGGCTAAAATCAATTGATTCTCTGCTGCAATTGAGTGGTTTCTCATGAAAAAAATTCTAATCGTTGAAGACAGTGAAATGGTCACCAAGGTGCTGCGCCACCTGTTGCAGTCACAGAGCCTGGCTTACGATGCTGTCTACGCCAGCAGCCTGGCCCAGGCGCAGGCCATTTATGAGCAGAGCCCGCAGGACTTTTTTGTTGCCTTAGTGGATCTCAACCTGCCCGACGCTCCCAACGGCGAAGTCGTTGACCTTACCCTCAGTAAAAAAATTCCGACCATAGTGCTTACCGGCAGCTACGACGAGCAGCGTCGCGAGCAATTATTTAATAAGGGCATTGTTGATTATGTCACCAAAGAAGGACGCTACGCCTACAGCAAAGCGGTGAGCATGATTCAGCGGCTGGAAAAGAATCAGCAGATAAAAGTGCTGGTGGTGGATGACTCGGATATGTCGCGCAAGCACATGGCCAATTTATTTCGCCGCCATCTATTTCAGGTGATCGAAGCCGTGGATGGCGTGGATGCGATAAAAGTGCTGCTCGATAATCCAGAGATAAAACTCCTGATCACCGATTACAACATGCCGCGTATGGATGGTTTCGAGTTGGTGCGCAACCTGCGCTACAAATACGACAAAACCGATTTGATTATGATTGGTGTGTCCGGCGACAGTAACGAGGCGCTCTCGGCCAAATTTATTAAACACGGTGCCAATGATTTTTTGCGCAAACCCTTCCATCCGGAAGAATTTTATTGCCGTATTATTCACAACATAGAATCGCTCGAATTAATTGAGCAGATTAAATATCAGGCGCAGCGCGATCACCTCACCGGGCTTTATCATCGCGCCTATTTTTTTAACAGTGCGCGCGAACCTTATCAGCAGGCCCAAACTAATCAAACCCCCTTGGCGCTGGCGGTCATTAATATCGATCACTTTGCCAAGATCAATGAAACCCATGGCAATAGCTGGGGCGACTATGTGTTGCGTGAACTGGCGAACCGTTTGCAGCAGATGCTGGGGCGCTTTTTATTGGCGCGTGCCGACAGTGACGATTTTTATGTGCTTATGCCAGGGTTGGACAACGAAAAAGCCGCTGCACTACTCAGCAAAGTGAAGCAGTTATTGGCGAGTGATGCCTTCCAGATAAATGGTCAAGGGCAGCACTTATCGGTAAGCATCGGCTTGACCAATCAACTTTGCGGCAGCCTGGATCAGCAGCTCGCCCGCGCCATAAGCTATTTGCAACGAGCAAAAGAGGCGGGCGGCAGTATGCTGGTGGACGATGGCGATGAGGAGGATAACTAAAGGTTTTTTACTTCGCGGGTCCAGTAAATCGTAGCGCCGGCTACAGCAATGGGCGTAACAAAAATATTTACAAAGGGCACCATGCTGCCCAGCAATATAATCCCGCCAAAGCTGTAGCTGGTCAGTGTTTGTTTGTTCAAGCGGCGGCGCATTTCGCGAAAGCTGAGTTGATGGTTGTCCGCCGGGTAGTCCATATACTGCGCCGCCATGCACCAGCAACTCCAGATTACACCTATGCCCGCACCAATCAGGTTGGCGCCGGGGATAAAAAACAGCGCTGCAAACAACAGAAACACTAAAAACCCGCGACTGACAAAATACCAAAGCTTTACCAATTCGCGCCTTAAGGTGCGTGGAATCAATTCACTCAAGGGCTCGCCATTGGGTGCTTGTCCGCATATATGCTCTTCGACTTTTTCCGCGAGAATACCGTAAAAAGGCCCGCCGATAATGTTAGTAATGATATTAAAGCTGTAGCCATAAACCACAAAAAATAAAAAATACATCACTGGCCAGAGTAGCCAGGTAAGAAAATTCAGCCAGCTAGGCAGCCAGGATTGCACGGTATTTATAGCATCGCCAAAGAGTGAAAACAGGGCCGCCGTCAGCGCAATAAAAATGATGACGTTGACCAGTATAGGTACCAGCACAAAGCGGCGCAGCCCCGGGCGGGCAACCATATGTGCACCGGCGCTAAAATAATCAAAGGCAAGTTGTGGTGAGCCCTGCATTATTGTTTTCTCCTGAGTCTTAATATCAACAAGTCCACAGCGACAAAGCCGGCTCCGGCAATTGCACCATACAAATGCGCATCTACCGCGACGGGAACCGGGATTAACGCCTGAAGTTCATTGGCTTGATAATTAGCGGCGTGCTCCTGAGCAATTTTACCAATCACAACCGCCAAGGCCGCCAAGCGTAACCAGAGTGGGTGGCGCCTGCTGTACCAGAGCCCGGCAACAATCAAACCGTGAATAGCGCCAGACAACCCCGCATAGGTTGTGTACTCCGGATTAAACCAATAAATCCCCAAACCTACTGCCAAGCAGCAGCAAATAAACAGGCTGGAAAAGCGCACTGGGTTAAGCTCGCTTAACAGCGCCATGCTGCACAGCAAAAAAGCCGCCAGGTTCATGAGTGTATGGGGCCAGCCAAAATGTACCAGGTTGCCGGTAAACAAACGCCAAATTTGGCCTTGGGAAATAGATGTGCGAGTAAGGGAAAGGAAATTGAAAATCATATCGCCGCCCAGGGCTGCTGACAGCGAGGCTGAGGCGATAATACATATCAAAAGGGAAAGCTTAAAAGAGGGCAAAAATTTAACAAGTGTCATTTGTGCCCCCCTGTAATTATTGCGACTTATTTAGCGCCTGCCGCTTCCAGCGCTTGCACGTACTCTTCGCCATTGCGGTGGGTTTTTACCATTTGCAAAAAGGTTTTGCCCTCTGGGCCAATGGCATTCAGGTCGCGGCCGGCTTCGACAAACAATTTTACAAAGGTGCCGAAGTTTTCGCCGCGCATGCCGCGGTACGCTTTTTCCAGCAGATGGAAATCGGCGTTGATGCCGCTGGGAGCGGTAAATTCCAAAAAGGTTTTGATGCGCGCTTCGTCGAAACTTTCGCCGAGGACTTTCTCTTTGTCTTTGCGTAGGCTCATATTTCAAATCTCTGTATAAAATTTTAAATCCCCCTCGATCCCCCTTTTACAAAGGGGGGAGACTCCCTGCCAAGTCAGATTCACAGGGGAGTCAGCTCCTCCCTTTGTAAAAGGGAGGTGGGGGAGGGATTAGCCGTTTAGTTTTTTCACCAGCAGCTCGTTAAGCGCCTGCGGGTTGGCCTGGCCTTTAGAAGCTTTCATCGCCTGGCCGACAAAGAAGCCGAGCATTTTGCCGCGCTTGGCTTCGTCGGCGGCGCGGTAACCTTCTACCTGGGTGGCGTTGTTGGCGATTATCTCGTCGATAATTTTTTCCAGGGCGCCGGTATCGGAAACCTGCTTGAGGCCTTTGCTTTCGATAATGCTGTCGGCATCGCCTTCGCCATTGCAAATCGCTTCAAATACCTGTTTGGCGATTTTGCTGGAGAGGGTGCCATCTTTAATGCGCACCACCAGGCCGGCGAGCAGTGCTGGGGTTACCGGCGATTGGTCAATGCGCTGTTCGCTGCGATTCAGATAGGCGCCCAGGTCGGCCATAATCCAGTTGGCGGTGAGCTTGGCTTCGCCGGAAATGTTGGCTGAGGCTTCAAAGAAGGCGGCGGTAAATTTGTCCAGGGTCAATTGTCCAGCGTCATAGTCGCCCAGGCCGTATTGCTCGATAAAACGCGCGCGCTTGGCGTCGGGCAGCTCTGGCATTTGTTGGCGCACTGAGTCGATATAGTCATCGTCGAGGATTACCGGCAGCAGATCGGGGCAGGGGAAGTAGCGGTAATCGTTGCTGTCTTCTTTGCTGCGCATGCTGCGCGCTTTTTTGGTATCGCCGTTGTACAGACGAGTTTCCTGGGTGATCTTGCCGCCATCTTCGAGCACATCAATTTGGCGCTCCACTTCCAGCGCAATCGCCTCTTCCATAAATTTAAAGGAGTTGAGGTTTTTGGTTTCGGTGCGGGTACCGAGTTTGTCCGAGCCTTTTGGGCGAATGGAAATGTTCACGTCGAAGCGCATCGAGCCCTGGCTCATTTCGCCATCGCAAATTTCCAGCGAGGTGACGATTGAGTGCAGCTTTTTGGCGAAGGCGACTGCCTCTTCGGCCGAGCGCATATCCGGCTCGGTCACCACTTCGATCAGCGGCGTGCCGGCGCGGTTTAAATCTATGCCGCTCATGCCCGCGAAATCTTCGTGCAGGGATTTGCCTGCATCTTCTTCCAGGTGAGCGTGGTGAATGCGCACGCGCTTGGTGCGACCGCCTTCGAGTTCCAGGTCGACATAACCCTGGCCGACAATCGGCTCGGCCAGCTGCGTGGTTTGATAGCCCTTGGGTAAATCCGGATAAAAATAGTTTTTGCGCTCAAACACCGAGCGCTTGCCGATCTCGGCATTTACCGCCAGGCCAAACATGGTGGCGAAGCGGAAGGCTTCGGCATTGGGTGTAGGTAATGTGCCGGGCAGGGCCAGGTCTATGGCGCAGGCCTGAGTATTGGGCTCAGCGCCAAAGGCGGTGCTGGCGCCGGAGAAAATTTTGGTTTTGGTGGCGAGCTGAACATGCACTTCCAGCCCGATTACGGTTTCCCATTGCATCTGTGCTGTCCTCTTACTCTATGCCTGGCGCGGTTTGCTGGTGGAAGTCGGTGGCTTGCTGGAATTGATGGGCGGCGTTGAGTAGCTGCGCCTCGGCAAAGTAGTTGCCGATCAATTGCAGGCCGACGGGTTTGCCATCGACAAAGCCACAGGGCAGGGACAGTCCGGGCAGGCCCGCGAGGTTGGTGGACAGGGTGTAGATATCCTCCAGGTACATGGCTACTGGGTCGGTGGTTTTTTCGCCAAATTTAAACGCGGGTGATGGCGCGGTAGGGCCAAGCACCAGGTCGACGCCCTGGAAGGCATCGACAAAATCCTGCTTGATCAGGCGGCTCACTTTTTGCGCTTTGCTGTAGTAGGCGTCGTAGTAACCAGCGGACAGGGCATAAGTGCCCACCAAAATGCGGCGCTTCACTTCATCGCCGAAACCTTCGCTGCGCGAGCGCAGGTAGAGGTCCATCAAATCTTTTGGCGCTTCACAGCGGTGGCCGTAGCGCACGCCGTCAAAGCGCGACAGGTTGGCTGAGGCTTCGGCTGGCGCAATCACATAGTAGGAGGGTACCGCCAAATGGGTGTGCGGTAGGCTGATGCTGTGAATGCTCGCGCCCAGGCTCTCGTAGGTTTTGATCGCGGCTTCGACACAGGCAGCTACACCCGCGTTGAGGCCTTCACCAAAGTATTCTTTAGGCACACCTATGCGCAGGCCGGTCAGCGGTTTGTTGAGCTCGGCGCTGTAGTCGGGCACCTCGCGCTCGATACAGGTGGAATCTTTTGCGTCATAGCTGGCCAGGGTGTTGAGCAGCAGCGCCGCGTCTTCGGCAGTGCGTGCGATTACGCCTGCCTGATCCAGGCTGGAGGCATAGGCGATCATGCCCCAGCGGGATACGCGGCCATAGGTGGGCTTGATGCCGGTCAGGCCGCAAAATGCCGCTGGTTGGCGAATCGAGCCGCCGGTATCCGATGCAGTGGAGGCCGGTGCCAGTTGTGCTGCAACTGCCGCCGCAGAGCCACCAGAGGAACCACCGGGCACTGAGTCAGTCGCCCAGGGGTTTTTCACCGGGCCGTACCAGCTGGTCTCGTTGGAGGAGCCCATGGCAAACTCGTCCATATTGGTTTTGCCCAGCATAACGGTGCCAGCCTGGAGATAGCTCTCCACAATAGTGGCGTTATAGGGGGCAATAAACTTGTCGAGCATTTTGGAGCCGCAAGAGGTGCGCACGCCGGTGGTACAAAAAATATCCTTGTGGGCGATGGGCACACCACAAAGTGCGGGGGCATTGCCCGCGGCCAGGCGCTGGTCGGCGGCGGCGGCCTGTTGCAGGGCGATATCGCCAGTCACCGTGATATAAGCGTTGTAAGCTCCATCGAGACGCGCAATGCGGTCGAGGTAATGCTGGGTCAGCTCAATACTGGAAAAGTCCTTGTTTTGCAGGCCTTTTACCAGTTGGGCAATTGTGTATTTATGCATTCGGCAATTTCCTGATCGGGCAGTCGCGCTTGGGCAAATGCTCTAAAACGTTTCAAAAAATTATTGTAAAACAAGGGTTAATCGATTACCTGGGGCACCAGGTAAAGGCCGCTTTCAGTTGCCGGCGCGATTTGCTGGAACAGCTCGCGCTGGTTGGTTTCGTTCACAATATCGGGGCGCAGGCGCTGCAGCGCATCCATAGGGTGCGCCATGGGCATTACGTCCTGGGTGTCTACGGCTTGCAATTGGTCAACCAGGGCCAGCACTTCGGAAATGCTGGTGGCAACCTGGGTGGCTGCCTCATCGGTAATAGCGATGCGGGCCAGGTGGGCGAGTTTGGCGATATCAGTTGAGTTAACGGCCATGGAAAAGGGACTCCGGAATTGCTAGCTCACCCGCAGCAAGCGGTGGCTATTGGGTATTAATCCGATGAAAAATGGGCGCTAAAGTTACCATAGTTTGCTGCGCTTGTGCTCCCGCACTTGGATGCTGAGCGGAAAACCTGCTCAAGTTAAGAAGAAATCGTAGAAATTTGCACTAAGCTCGTGATTTACCTCAGATAAAAACCAATTTTTCACTTATACTGCTGCGCTTGAAACCCGCGTTGGAACTTTTTATGCAGCGCGTGGTAAAAGTCTTGCGTCAATGTAAAAACTGCACGCGTCTGACTTCAGGGACAGGTTGACACCCGCGTAATTTGTCTACGCAGATTTGCCATCTAGAGGGGCGGCGTGCTGCAGGATGCACCGAGTTTCCCCTGGCTCAGAATTTTATACAAAAACAGTTTTTAAACAGTTTCATAAGGCTCGGTTTCGTCATGTTAAAACTTCTGCGTGGAGCTTTCTCCAACGACCTCTCCATCGACCTGGGTACCGCGAATACTCTTATCTATGGACGCGGTCGCGGCATAGTGCTTAATGAACCTTCAGTAGTGGCCATTCGCCACCACAATGGCACCAAAATTGTGGAGGCTGTGGGTGTGGAGGCCAAGCGTATGCTGGGCCGCACCCCGGGCAACATTACCGCCATTCGCCCCCTGAAGGACGGTGTAATCGCCGACTTCCAGGTCACCGAAAAAATGCTGCAACATTTTATTCGCAAAGTGCACGAAAACTCCTGGTTCAACCCTTCCCCCCGCGTGCTTATCAGTGTTCCCTGTCTGTCCACCGAGGTGGAAAAACGCGCAATTCGCGAATCTGCTCTGGGCGCTGGCGCGCGCGAAGTGCGTCTGATCGATGAACCTATGGCGGCGGCCATTGGTGCCGGGCTGAAGGTTTCTGAAGCCAGTGGTTCCATGGTGGTGGACATTGGCGGTGGCACTACCGAAATCGCCGTCATCTCCCTCAATGGTGTGGTCTACTCGGACTCTGTGCGTATCGGCGGTGACCGCTTTGATGAAGCCATTGTCAACTATGTGCGCCGCAACTACGGCAGCGTAATTGGCGATGCTACGGCCGAGCGTATCAAGCAGGAAATCGGCTGTGCCTTTGCCGGTAGCGAAATCCGCGAAATCGACGTGCGTGGTCGCAACCTGGCGGAAGGTGTACCGCGCAGCTTTACCCTGTCCAGCGATGAGATCCTCGAAGCTCTGCAAGATCCGCTGGCGGGCATTGTCCAGGCGGTGAAGAGCGCCCTCGAACAGTCGCCACCGGAACTGGCCTCGGATATCGCCGAGAGCGGTGTGGTGCTCACCGGCGGCGGTGCGCTGCTGCGCGATATAGATCGCCTGCTGTCCAATGAAACTGGTCTGCCTTTTATTGTGGCCGATGACCCACTCACCTGTGTGGCGCGCGGTGGTGGTATGGCGCTGGAGATGAGCGACAAGCGCAATATAGATCTGCTGTCGTCATAACTTAATTCAGGTGGCGGGTGCAGCCAGGCCGGCTTCATCCGCTGTCGGAATTGACGGGAGATAACATCATTAAACCGCTATTTTCCAAAGGCCCTTCTGCTGCCGGCCGCGCCTTTGTGCTTATCTTTATAATGATGGGCCTGGTAGTTGCCAGCCTCTATACCAAAACCCTTGAGCCTATCCGGCAAAAGTTGTCGTTTCTGATAACGCCCTTCTACCAGCTCACCGACGTTCCCACACGCTTCAATGATTGGCGCAAAGAGATTTTTGTCTCGCGCAGCGATTTGATAGCCGAAAACGAAATCCTCAAAACCGAGCTTTTGATTCACCAGCGCAAATTGCAGCAGATGGCCGCCCTGGCCGCTGAAAATGTGCGCTTGCGTCAGCTGCTCAACGCCAGCGAAGTGCTGCAGGATTCGGTGTTAATCGCCGAGCTGATCGGCGTTTCACCCAATCCGCTGAGTCACAAGGTGATTATCAATCGCGGCAGCAAATCCGGGGTTTTTCTCGGCCAGCCGGTGCTGGATGCCTTTGGGCTGATGGGCCAGGTAGTGGAAGTGAGCGACCAAAGCAGTACGGTGTTGTTGATTTCCGACTCCACCCACGCCATTCCGGTGCAGGT